>NZ_JBGBPT010000003.1:180250-213794 GCF_041106355.1 Streptomyces sp. BF23-19
GGTGGCCGCCCGCGACCTCACGGTCGCCCGGCGGCGGCGGCAGGTCGAGATCGGCGTGCTGCCCCCGGGCACGTACGACCTGCTGATCAGCGCGGGCGCCGACACGGCTCCGCTGTCCGACGTCTTCGTCGTCGCCGGCCCGGACGGTACGGACGGCACGGAAGGCACCGGAGGTACGGGCGTGACCCAGGGTTGAGAGCGGTCGCCTGTGCCGCTGCCACCAGGGCAGGAATCGTGACAACGATTACATTCGGCCCCAAAATGCTCCTCCAGCGTGGATCATTATTTCCCGTAATTGTCGTATATGGCCGCCTTGCGGCCCGCGCCACCTGAGGAACCGGTGGGCGCCACGGGAGAGATATGGGCCGCGTGCGCAGCTGGACCGTCAACCGACGGATCGCTCTGCCGGTGACGGTGGCGGGAGCCGTCGTACTCGGGCTGGGCGGCCTCTACGGAACCGCCCTCGCGGTCGGAGGCGACATCGACCAGGGCACACGGGTCCTGGGGGTGGACCTCGGCGGCATGAGCCGGGCCGAGGCGCGCCGGACGCTGACCCGGGAGCTCGGACCCGCCGCCGCGGCGCCGATCACGGTGAAGATCGGCGACCGGGTGGAGAAGGCCGACCCCGCCGCGCTGGGGCTCTCCCTCGACACCGAAGCCACCGTCGACCGCGCCGTACGGGCCGGATCGAATCCGGTCGCCGTGGTCGGCAGCCTCTTCGCCTCGGGCAACCACGAGGTGGCGCCCGTGATCGCCATGAACGAGCAGACCGCCCGCGCCGCGGTGGACCGCCTCGGCAGGACCACCGAGCAGCGGGTCCGTGACGGCGTGATCGCGTTCGAGCACGGTACGGCGAAGTCCGTCGCCCCGCTCCCCGGCGTCTCCCTCGTCGAGGACCAGGCCATCGGCACCCTCCGCGACGCCTACCTGAGCCCGGACAAGGGCCCCGTCGTCCTGCCGGTCGCGCGCACGGAGCCGCGCGTCGGCGCCGAGGAGACCGGACGGGCCATGCGGCAGTTCGCCGAGCCCGCGATGTCCGCGCCCGTCACGCTCACCGTCGCCGGCGAGCGGATGTCCATAACCCCCGCCGTCCTCGGCGAGCACCTGAAGATGCGGGCCGACGGACAGGGCCGCCTCGTGCCCGACCTGGACTCCAAGGGCCTGCTCGCGGACCCCGCCGTGGAGCCCACGATCGACGCGGTCACCCACCCGCCCCGGAACGCCGCTCCCGGCCTCGCCGCGGACGGCCGCGTGGTGATCGCCGACCAGGGTCGTGCGGGACGCCAGGTCACCCAGGAGGCGCTCGGCCAGGCCGTGCTGCCGCTGCTGACCCGCTCGGGTGCGGCCCGTAGCGGCGAGGTCGCCACCGTGGCGGTCCAGCCGGACCTCACCGCCGACGAGGCGCGGCGGCTCGGCATCAAGGAGAAGGTCTCCTCCTTCACCGTGGAGTTCCCGGCCGCCCCGTACCGCACCACCAACATCGGCCGCGCCGTCCAGCTCATCAACGGCTCCGTCGTCATGCCGGGCCAGGAGTGGAGCTTCAACCGCACGGTCGGCGAGCGCACCCCCGAGAACGGCTTCGTCGACGGCATCATGATCAACGACGGCCAGTACGTGAAATCGCCCGGCGGCGGTGTCTCGGCGGTCGCCACCACCATGTACAACGCCGCGTTCTTCGCGGGCGTCAAGCCCGTCGAGCACGGCGCGCACTCCTTCTACATCGAGCGCTACCCCGAGGGCCGCGAGGCCACCGTCGCCTGGGGCACCCTCGACCTGCGCTGGCTCAACGACTCCGGCCACCCGCTCTACATCCAGGCCACGTCCACCGACACCTCGCTGACGATCTCCTTCCTCGGGACGAAGAAGTACGACGAGATACGGGCGACCAAGGGGCCGCGCACCGACATCACGCCGCCCGGGAAGCGGACCGGCAGTGGTGAGACCTGCGAGGTCCAGACCCCGCTGGAGGGCTTCGACGTCACGGTCGGCCGGACCTTCGTGCAGGGCGGCAAGGAAGTCGAGCACGAGGACTTCAAGACCCACTACACGCCGCGCGACGAGGTCACCTGCACCCCGGAAGGCGCCCCGGAAGGCGCGCAGGAGGCCTCTCCGGGGGCCACCCCGGGCGCCACCCCGCAGGCTCCGCAGCCCTCGCAGACCCCGTCCGCCGCGGCCGCCGACGGTGTCCGGACCGCGGCTCAGCGCCACGCCGACTGACACCATCGGGGGACCAGGCGTGACATTCCGGGCGCATACCGTGCATGCCGGGGGCCGCGGGCGCCCGGAAGTGCTACAACTGGGTTCGTGACCATTCCTCGCCACCCGTGCCGGGCACGTCGGTGCGGTCACCTCTAGGCAGCCGGAAGAAGAGCGTCGCCGGACAGGTATTCATCCTCCAGGTGGCGATCGTGGTGTTGCTCGCGGCCGGGGCCCTGCTGGCCCTGGTCCTCCAGTCGCGGCACGACACCGAACGCGAGGCACGCAACCGCTCGGTGTCCGTCGCCCAGACCTTCGCCCACTCCCTGGGCCTCCAGGACACCCTGAAGACGTCCGACCCGTCCGCGACGCTCCAACCTCTCGCCGAGACCACGCGCAAGGCCGCCGGCGTGGACTTCATCGTGGTGATGGACACCAACGGCATCCGGTACAGCCACCCCCAGCCGGACCGCATCGGGAAACGCTTCGTCGGCACCATCGAGCCCTCCCTCAACGGCCAGGTCCACACCGAGAGCGTCGACGGGCCGCTCGGCAAGGAGATCCAGGCGGTGGTGCCCGTCACCGCGTCCGACGGAAAGGTCGTCGCGCTGGTCTCGGCGGGCCTCACCGTCAAGAACGTCACCGGCGTCGTCGACCGCCAGCTCCCCGTCATCCTCCTGGCCATCGCCACCGGCCTGGCCCTCGCCACCGTGGGTACGGCGCTCATCAGCAGACGCCTGCGCCGCCAGACCCACGGGCTCGGCACCCAGGAGATGACCCGCATGTACGAGCACCACGACGCGGTGCTCCACGCCGTCCGCGAAGGGGTGCTGATCACCGACGGCGAAGGCCGGCTCCTGCTGGCGAACGACGAGGCCAAGCGCCTGCTCGGGCTGCCCGAGGACGCCGACGGGCGCGAGATCGCCGACGTACCGGGCCTGGACCGCCGGATGGCGGACCTGCTGCTCTCCGGCCGCGAGGCCACCGACGAGGTCCTGGAGAGCGGCGACCGGCTGCTCGTCGTCAACCAGCGGCCCACCCACCCCCGGGGTCGGCCGGAAGGCGCCGCCATCACCATCCGCGACTCCACCGAGATGCAGGTCCTGACCACCCGGGCGGAGACGGCCCGCAGGCGCCTCAAGCTGCTGTACGACGCGGGCGGCGACATCGGTACCAGCCTCGACGTGGTGCGGACGGCCGAGGAACTCGCCGCCGTGGCCGTCCCCCGTTTCGCGGACTTCGTCACCGTCGACCTGGCGGACCAGGTCATCGACGGCGAGGAGCCCCGCGCGGGCTCCGACATGCGGCGCACCGCCGTCAGCGGCATCCGCTCCGACCATCCCCTCTACCCCGTCGGCCGGCTGATCGACTTCCTGCCGTCCACCCCCCAGGCGCGCGGCTACGGCACCGGCCGGGCCGAGCTGGTGCCCCACCTGGCCGACGCGCCGGGCTGGCAGGCCCAGGACCCGCCGCGCGCCCAGGCCATCGTGGACTACGGCATCCACTCGCTCATCGCGGCCCCGCTCATGGCCCGGGGCGTCGTCCTCGGCGTGGTCAACTTCTGGCGCTCGCAGAAACAGGAACCCTTCGACGAGGACGAGCTGTCCCTGGCCGAGGAACTCGTCGCCCGTGCGGCGGTCAGCATGGACAACGCACGCCGCTACACCCGGGAACACGCCCTCGCCGTGACCCTCCAGCGCAGCCTGCTGCCGCGCGCCCTGCCCGAGCAGAGCGCCATGGACGTGGCGCACTTCTACCTCCCCGCGCAGTCCGGGGTCGGCGGGGACTGGTTCGACGTGATCCCGCTGGCGGGCTGCCGCGTCGCGCTGGTCGTGGGAGACGTCGTCGGGCACGGCCTGCACGCCGCCGCCACCATGGGGCGCCTGCGTACGGCCGTGCACAACTTCTCCTCCCTCGACCTGCCGCCCGACGAGATCCTGGCCCGCCTGGACGACCTCGTACAACGCATCGACCACGACGGGGAGGGCGACGAGGCGAACGGCGGCGTGCTGGGCGCGACCTGCCTGTACGCCGTCTACGACCCGGTGTCCCAGCGCTGCACCATGGCACGGGCAGGCCACCTGCCGCCCCTGGTGGTCGCCCCCGACGGCACGACGGAGATCGTGGAGCTGCCGGCCGGACCCCCGCTGGGGCTGGGTGGCATGCCCTTCGAGACCGCGGAGCTGGACCTCGCGGAAGGCAGCCAGCTCGTGCTCTACACGGACGGACTGATCGAGGAGCGGACCAGGGACATCAGCGAAGGGCTGGAACTGCTGCGGGTCGCGCTCAGCCACCCCGACCGGGACCCGCACGAGAGCTGCCGGGCCGTGCTCGACATGCTGCTGCCGCCCCGGCCCACCGACGACGTGGCCCTGCTCATCGCACGGACCCGGACGCTCGGCCCGGACCGGGTGGCCCAGTGGGACGTACCGTTCCAGCCGAGCGCCGTCGGAGCCACGCGCAACGCCGCGGCCAAGAAACTCGACGAGTGGGGCCTGACCGACCTCGGCTTCGCCGCGGAACTGATCCTCAGCGAGCTGATCACCAACGCCCTGCGGCACGGCAGCGGGCCCGTACGGGTGCGCCTGCTCCACGACCACAACCTGACCTGCGAGGTGTGGGACGGCAGCAGCACCGCCCCCCACCTGCGCTACGCCGCCACCACGGACGAGGGCGGACGCGGCCTGTTCCTTGTCGCGCAGCTCAGCGAGCACTGGGGCACCCGCTACACGCCCGAGGGCAAGGTCATCTGGGCGGAACTGGCCCTGCCCGGCGGCGCCGGCGGCACGGAGGCCGCCCTCGCGGCCTTCCTGGACGTGGACCCCATCTGAACTGCGTCCGAACCTGAACCCCGTCCGAGGAGGTGCGGGTCAGACGCCCGGCTGGAC
This sequence comes from Streptomyces sp. BF23-19, assembly GCF_041106355.1. NCBI lineage: Bacteria > Bacillati > Actinomycetota > Actinomycetes > Kitasatosporales > Streptomycetaceae > Streptomyces > Streptomyces sp. BF23-19. The sequence goes on from NZ_JBGBPT010000003.1 coordinate 185,335, forward strand.
GGCCTTGAGCGCGGTCTCCAGCGCCTGCTGCGCCGGTACGGGGACGTCGGGAACGACCCCCACGCCCTCCCAGTTGCCGCCCGTGACGGTGTTGATCGTCCGGGCCGTCGGCACCGTCACGAGAATGTGCTCGTCGACCGCGTGCCGGGCCGTCGGATGGGCGCCGCCCCGCGTCGTCTCACCCACCACGACGGCCCGCCCCCGCGCCTGCAGGGTGTACGCCACGTCCTCGCCCCCGGAGAAGGTGTCCCCGCTGGTGAGGATGTGGACCGGCCGGTCCAGATAGCGGGGAGCGGGAAGGTGCGAGGTCGTCCAGTACTGCCGGGTGCTGTCCGAGACCCGGTCGTAGATGTCGTTCAGGTGCACCTGGTCGTCGGGGAAGAAGTAGCTGCACCACATCGCGGCCCCTTCCGGCTGCCCGCCGCGGCAGCCCCGCAGGTCCAGCACGAGGGCGGAGCTGTGCGCGACCAGCTGCATCGCCGCGCCGATCGCGCTCGCGCCCTCGATGGCGCCCGCGATCAGCCGGAGCTCTATGAACCCGATGTTCCCTTCCAGCCGCTCGACGCGCCGGATCCCCTGGTTCTCGGTCCGGAGCAGCGCCGAGAAGGCGGCCTGCCCGCCGTCCTCGTCCACCGGGTCCAGCGACTGCGGCTCGTCCGTCCACAGCAGACGCATGTGCTTGTCCGGGCACACCTCCTGAAGGTGAGCCGTCACGGCCTCGCAGAGCGCCGGCCCGTCCAGGCCCTCGTACGCACCCGCCGCGAGCCGGCTCCGGATCCCGGCCTCGATGACGACGGCCTTGTCCGGGAAGACGTAGCCCGCGTTGATCCGGTGCAGGGCGCGTTCGATGATCTCTTCGTTGGTAGGCATGGGACGGATGCTAGGGGCCGACTCCCCGATGATCAAAGGGTTCACTCCAGGCCCGGACACCGCCCGGGCGCCGTGCCCGGTACCTGGTCCGGTTCCGCCAGCATGTCGTCGACGATCTCCATCCTGATCTCCGGCAGACGCTCCGCGATCGCCTCCACCATCATCGCGACCCCTACCGGGTCGGGCGCCGCACAGCGTTCCCGCGACTCCTCGTCGGGCCAGCGGGCATACGCCACCCAGGTACCGTCGTCCGCCCGGTGCAGCCGGGACCCGTAACTGCCGCACCGGGCGTGGATGGCCGCCGTCACCCGGTGCCAGCCCTCGGTGAACCGCCGCTCCATGCCCGGACGGAGCCGCCACCGATAGATCACAGCGAACATGCCCGGATACCCCCGCATCAGGATGTGGATCTTTCCGGGCCACCCTATGGGGGTGTCTCGCAGGCAGGAAACAAACCCGGGATCTTCGCGGACGTGCTCGCTACGATCATCCGGTGCACCCCGAAACCCGCCCCTTGACCCCGTACCCGAAGATCCCCTCGAACACCCGGCTGGGCGAGGCACGCGGGCGGAACTGGGTCGCCCACGAGAAGATCCACGGCGCCAACTTCGCCGTCGTGTGCGACACGTCGGGCGCGCACCCCGCCAAGCGCCGCGAACTGCTCGCGGACGGCGGGCTGGACGACTTCTTCGGCGTCGGCAGGATCTGGCCCGCGCTGGCGGTGGCCGCGACCCGCTGCGCGCAGAGCCTGCGCGAGGAGACCGGAGCCCCGGCCTCCGCGGTCGTCACCGTCTACGGCGAACTCGCCGGCGGCCGCTACCCCCACCCCGACGTACCCGCGGCGCCCGGAGTCGATCCGGTGCAGACCGGCGTCTGGTACGCGCCCGAACTCCTCTGGCTCCCCTTCGACGCCACCGTCACCGACGACGACGGTCCGCGCTGGGTCGGGGACCGAACGCTGCGCGCGGCGGCCGCCGAGGCCGGGCTGCTCTGCGTTCCGCTGCTCGGCGAAGGCCCGCTCGCACGCCTCCAGGAGCTGCCGACGGTCTTCCCCACCCGGCTGCCCGGACTGCTGGGCCTGCCCGCGCTGCCCGACAACCTCGCCGAGGGCCTCGTCGTCAAACCCGCCGACGGATCCCGCGAACCCGGGCGACCCATGGCCAAGTTCAAGCAGCCCGCCTTCGCCGAGGACGAGCGGTTCGACGGCTCGCGCCCCTACCAGGCGCCGACCGAAGGCGCGGCGGGAGTCCCGGGTTGGCTGCTCGCCCACGGCACCGGCCTGCTCACCCCGGCCCGGGCCGCATCGGCCGTGAGCAAGCTGGGACCCCGTACGCCGCCGGGAGAGCTGGCCGGCGAGATCGCCCGCGACGCCACCGAGGAGGTGGCGCAGGCACTGGGCGGCCTGGACCGGGCGACGTTCCGCGCACTGGAGGAGTGCCTGCACGCCGGAGCCCTGACCCTGGCCCGCTTCGACGCCGCCGACCGCCGCGCCTGACAACCGGGCGCGGGGCGGCCCGCCGGGTTCCTCCCGCGCCGAGGGCCCTGTGCATACTGCTGCCATGAAGTCCCCGCTCGGCTCGCGCATCCACCTGATGATCACCTTCGTCCTGGTGACCTGCGGCACGGTCGCCGGAGCCTGCCTCGGCCTGCTCCTCGCCGGGCGGCTGATGGCCGTGGTCTTCGCGGCCGTGGCCGGCGTCGGCGCCGGGCTGGGGTCGTACTTCTCCCGCCGGCAGGTCCTCGCCCTGTTCCAGCCCGACCGCGAGAGCGTCCCGGCCGACGGCTACGCCGAAGGCCTCGCCGACGCCGCGCTCGTCTGCATCGCGACCTACCAGGCGGCCGTCTTCCCGCTCACCCCCGACGGGGTGAGCGAGGCCGAGCGGAAGGCCCGCCGCACCATGGCCTACCGGATCTCCGCCTACGAGGGCCTGCCGTACCCGGTCCAGAGCTCGGCGGCCGCCGCCCTCGAAGCCATCGACCAGGGCGCGGACCCCAAGCGGGCGGAGACCGCGATGAAGGAACTCTGCCTCACCATCTACGACAACCGCCGCGGCCGGTGATCCGGGCGCGCACCGGGCGCTCCGGTGCGCTCACCGCATTGTCCGATCGGCTGGTCGGCAACGGTTGGGCCTCGGTCCGGTCTCCGGCAGTGGCCTGATGCGGATCATGGCGTTGTCCGGTTATGGAATCTGACGGGATGCTGTTCGCTCGGGCGCCGCTCGACGGTGTCGTCTGGCTCGACACACTGGTCCACGATCCGGCCTGCGGGTCGTGTCCGCGCCGGCGGGAGCCGGAAGAGGAATCCGAGGAGGAGGACGACGCCGACGCCGACGGGATCGCTGTCCTGTCGGGCCGGGCACGGAACTGGATGGTGGCCGCGTCCGCGGTCACCGTCGTCTCGGCCGTCCTGACCGTCGTGGCGAACTGACGGCTTCCCGGCCGGGCCAAGGGCCGCCGGACCCGCCGCCACCCGACCCGCGCGGGCTCATCCACCCGGATGGAGGGTCACCGTCCAGGTCCGGTAGGTGTGTTCGGCGGGCCGGTCGGGGTGTCGTTCGGTAATGGTCACGGTGACCTCGTCACCGGAGCGACGCAGCGTGCCGTGGTGACGCCAGGCTTCCTCGGGGTCGATGGCCAGCAGCTCGGCGAGCACCTCGTCCTCCAGCCGGCGCCCGACGGCGCGCAGCACTCCGGCGTCGAGCACCAGGACGGTGCCGTCCGCGAGGACGAGCGGCTCCGGGGTCTGCGGGTCGCTGAGGGCCGGTCCGCGTTCGACGGTGCCACCGGGCAGCAGCCGAACCACCCGGCTGCTGGTGGGGATGTTCCGGTCGGTCTCCACGACGCGGATCCCGGTCCCGACCACGTAGTGGCCGTAACTGCGCCAGGAGTCGTACAGGGTGCCGTCACGGTCGTAGGCCCAGGTGTCGAAGACGTCGTAGCCCTCCAGACCGAGGACGAACCGGCCGCCACCCAGCGCCGCGCCGCGTGCGCCGCGCAGTTCGGCGATCCGGCTGCCGTCCGCCAGGTCGAGGAGCAGGGCCGGGCCGAGGTTTCCCCAAGGCGTGTACGCGAGCGAGTCCGTCGTGACGAGGACCCGCCCGCCGGAGATGTGGGCGGCGTTGGGAACGCCGGAACAGAGCGCGGTCCAGCGGGTACGGCCCGAGTCGTCCACGCAGCTGATCTTCCCGGGGGTGCCGTGGATCCGCAGGTCCTGCCGCCGGGCGAGCGGCCGGCCCACGGGACGGGCCGCACCGTCCGGAGGCAGACCGGCCCTGCGCCCATGTGCCCGCACCGTGACCCGCCACGCGCCCGCACGGCCGTTCTCCTCCGGTATCCCCATGGGCCCAGATGCTAGTGCTGTGGCCGGAAAGGTCCACCGGGTCACGGCGGGTCTGTTGCCGATCAGGCCGCGTTCGCAACCGTGGTCGATCCGACGACACACCGTCACCAAGCTGTGAAGCTTCTACGGGACGCTGGTGCTCAGCCAGCCCGGCCCAGCCCGGCGCGTTCCGCGCGCTTTCCCCAGGGGGGACCACCATCATGAGCACCGTACGCAAGGCAGCCATCGCTCTCGCCGCCGTATCCGCACTGGCCCTGACGGCCTGTGGACCCACCGAGGACGGCGCGGCGGGCGGGCCCGGGACACCGAGCGCGAGCCCGACCGTGAGCCCGAGCGGGAGCGCGACCGCCACCCCGAGCGCGACTCCGTCGAAGTCCGGCGCGCCGAAGAAGACCGCCACCCCCACGAAGCCGCCGAAGTCGGGCTCGACCGACCCCGACTACGACGTCTTCCCCTGCAGCACGTTCGACGTGACGTTCACCGCCAGTTTGGCCGAGCCCACGACCAGCAGCTACCTGCTGAAGATCACCAACAAGGGCACCAAGGCGTGCCGGGCGCTCGGGCACCCGATCGTCACCTTCGGCGATCTGGACGGCCAGGCCACGGAGCGGGGTGCGGCCCCCGGCATCGAGGACGCGCTGCGGCTGGAGCCGGGCCAGTCGGCCTACGCCGGGCTCATGGGTGGCGCCAACGACGGCAAGGGCAAGACCGTCAACTCGATCGCGCTGACCATGAACACCGAGTCCGACCTGGCGCAGACACCGCTGAAGGCGTCCACCCCCGGCTTCTACGTCTCGCCCACCAAGAACTCCGTGACCGCCTGGATGAACAACGCGGAGGACGCACTGAGCCTGTAGGCGCACGTGACGGTCCCGGCGCGTGCGCGTCATCCGGTCGGCCGAGCAACGGAGGACGGCCGCGCCCCACCGGGTCAGGCTGTGGACAAGGACCGTCACCACCGCACAGACGAGGACCGAGCCCATGTCCCACAGCCGACGTATCAGCACCATCGTGGGCGTCGCAGCACTGTTGCTGACGGCCAGCGCCTGCTCGGGCCTGGGCCGCAGCACCGTCGGCATGCTGACCTTCCGCGGGCACGACTCGCCGGTCGAGCTGAGCTACTCCAACACGCTGGTCGTCGGCTGCCACAAGATCGGCATCCCGAAGGGTGCCACGCACGTCGAGAACAACACCCTGGTCGACATCGTCCTGTACCGGACGCCGGACTGCCAGAAGTCCGACAAGGCCCCCGGGATCTACGTGGCCACCACCCTCTCCAACGTGACGGCCCCGGTGAGTCTGCCCTGGCGCAGCTTCAGCGTCATCCACTGACCCCGCACCCCGCTCCCCGTTGCCCGCCGGCCCGCCGCTTGCGGGCGGGCGGAGTCTGTCCCATAGTCCGAGGTATGGACGCGCGCGAGGCGGCGCTCCGACAGGCGCACGGCCATGCCGTCCGCTGGCTGGCCAGCCTGTCCGACCGCCCGGTTCCCGCCCGCGCCTCGGTCGACGAGATCGTGCGCGCGCTCGGAGCAGAGCTGCCCGACGCGCCGAGCACGCCCGCCGACGTCGTCGACCTGCTGGCCACGGCCTGCGAGCCGGGGCTCACCGCCTTTCCCAGCGGCCGCTTCTACGGGTTCGTGGTCGGCGGCACCGAGCCGGCCGCGCTCGCGACCGACTGGCTCGTCAGCGCCTGGGACCAGAACTGCGTGATGCGCGCGGTCTCGCCCGCGTACACGGCGGTGGAGGAGATCGCCGGCGCCTGGCTGCTCGACCTGCTCGGCCTCCCGCCCGACAGCGCCGTCGGCTTCACCACCGGCGCCACCATGGCGAACTTCACCTGCCTCGCCGCCGGGCGCGACACGGTGCTGCGGCGCGCCGGCTGGAGCGTGGCCCACGACGGACTCGCCGGCGGTCCGCCCGTGCGCGTCATCGCGGGCCAGGACCGCCATATGGCCATCGACCTGGCCCTGCGCTACCTCGGGCTCGGCCGGCCCGAACTCGTCGAGGCGGACGCGCAAGGACGCATCGACGCCGAGGCCCTGCGCCACACCCTTGCGGCCCGCGGCCCCGGTGTCGGCCCCGGCTCCGTCCCGACGATCGTGATCCTGCAGGCCGGCGACATCCACTCCGGGGCCTTCGACCCCTTCCCCGAGACGATCCGTGCCGCCCGCGAGGCCGACGCGTGGGTGCACGTGGACGGCGCCTTCGGCCTGTGGGCGGCCGCCTCCCCGACCCACGCCCACCTCACCGACGGCTGCGCCCGGGCGGACTCCTGGGCCACGGACGCCCACAAGACCCTGAACGTCCCCTACGACTGCGGCCTCGCCGTCGTCGGCGATCCCGCCGCACTCCGGTCGGCCATGGGCCTGCAGGGCGATTACCTGATCCAGCACGAACACGGCGACCCCATCGACAAGGTCCCCGAACTCTCCCGCCGCGGCCGCGCCTTCACCGTATGGGCCGCCCTCCGGTCCCTCGGCCGCGCGGGCGTGGCCGACCTCGTCGACCGGCTGTGCCGACACGCCCGCGCCTTCGCCACCGGCATCGACGCCATCGACGGCGCGACCGTCCTGAACGACGTGGTCTTCACCCAGGTCTGCGCCGAGTTCGGCGACGACGAACGCACCGACCGGGTGCTGGCCCGCCTCCTCGACGAGGGGGCGGCCTGGATCAGTGGCTCCACCTGGCACGGCCGCCGCGTCATGCGCATCTCGGTGAGCAACTGGTCCACGACCGACGAGGACGTGTCACACACCCTGGACGCGATCCGCCGCGCCTCCTCGCGGACGATCCGCCCGTGACGGAAACGCCTGCGGGGGCGGTGTGCGCATGGCCCGCAGCGGCGACAGGAAGGTGGGCAGAACGCTCAGCGTCATGCCGACCGCCCCGATCCACAAGGCTCCCGCCGCTCCGCACACCGAGCCCGAGGCTCCGCCCAGGAGCCCGCCGACAGGAATACCACCCCAGGACACGAACCGACTCGTCGCGCTCATCCGGCCCAGCAGCCGATCCGGTGTCAGGGCCTGCTGCACGCTCGACCGAGCCACGAAACGGACGACTCCGCCCAGCGAGAGCGCCGCGAGCCCGATCGCGGCCACGTACACGCTCCAGCCCGGTCGCGCCATCGGCATCAGGACGGTCGACGGGCAGGTGACCAGCGACGCGAGCCAGATGACGGAACCGTGCCCGAGCCGCTCCGAGAGCGTCTTCGCCAGCAACGCGCCCACCAAGGCACCACAACCCATTCCCGACAGAATCAGACCGATCCCGAAGGGCCGCAGTCCCACCTCTCTCTCCAGAAATACCGGCAACATGCTCAGGTACACGGCCAGCGAGAGGTTGAAGAGGGCGTCCCCGAGCGCGATGGCACGGAGTGCGGGGTGCCGCAGGGTGAACGTCAGGCCTTCCGCGATCTCCCGACCCAGTCGCGGGCGATCACCGGGCTCCGGCTTCCGTTCGCGCGTGCGGATGGTGAGCGCGAACAACCCCGACGCGGCCAGTCCGGCCGCACTCGCCAGCAGCGTCACGGGCGCTCCCACCAGGCCGACGAGGGGTCCTGCCAGCGCCGGCCCACCGATACTCGTCGCCGAGCGCACCGCGGACAGCTTCGCGTTGCCTTCCACCAGACGGCCGCGTCCCACCAGGTGCGGGAGATAGCTGACGTACGCGACGTCGAAGAAGACGGTCAGCACTCCATGGATCAGGGCGATCGCGTAGAGCCCCAGGACGGTGAGGCGGTCGGCCCACCAGAGCACCGGTACCGTGGCGAGGGCCGTCGCCCGGACGAGATCCGTGCTGATCATCACCGAACGCTTGCGCATACGGTCCACCCACGCACCCGCCGGCAGCCCGACGAGGAGCGAGCCGACCGAGGTCATCGCCGCCAGCAGGCCGACCTGGAACGCATCGGCACGCAGCGCCGTGACGGCGACCAAGGGCAGCGCCAGGAACGTGATGCGATCGCCGAGTTGGCCGAGCGCGGTGGCGGCGAACAGGCGCCCGAAGTCAGGATCACGGAGCAGGCCGGGCAGGGCGGATCGGGGCATGGGAGTGTCCTACGGTCGGCATCGCGAGGGCGCCGCGACGGTCGGGCGGCTACGGTTCGGGCGGCTACGGATCGGGCGGCTACGGGCGGTCGACCCCGAACGCGTAGACCACCTCGCGGCGCGCGTCGGGAATCACCATGTCGGCCGTTTCCACCGGGCGTCCCCGCGTGTCGTAGATGGTGCGCTCGATGAGGAGCACGAGGTCCCCCACGCCGATCCCCAGCAGGTTCGCCTGCTCGGGCGTGGCCCGGGCCGGGCGCGGCACCTCGACCACGGTCGAGACGACCACACCGATGGAGCGCATGCGCTCGACCACCCCCTGGCCCGCCAGGGGACCCGTCTCGGGCAGCACGACAGGCGTTCCGTCCGTGATCGCCATCGGCTCCCAGGACGCGGAGAGCTGCACGGGCTGCCCGTCGGCGAGGAACTCGTAGTGCGTGTGGACGCAAGGGTCCCCGGGGCTGATGTCCAGCCGGTGTGCGATGGCCTCGGGGGCGGGGACCCGCACCCGGCTGTCGGCGTCCCAGGCATCGGCCCTGCCCCGCTCCCGCGTCGCGGAACGCAGGGAAGGCCCCTCCCGGCGCTCGCGGTGCCGTGAGCGGACCAACCGCAGGCGCTCGCGCGGCACGCGGACGTAGGTGCCCGATCCGGTGCGCCCCTCGAGGAGACCGTCGATGATCAAACGGTCCATGGCCCGCTGCACGACGTTGCGGCCGACCCCGTACGCCTCGGCGAGCCGCACCCGGGACGGCAGGCGCTCGCCGACCTCCCACTCGCCGGCGAGGATCCGGCCACGCAGCGCGTCGGCCACTTCGAGGTACGGCGCCTCACGGGGCATGGGCGATCCTCCGGTCGATCTGCTCGGCGCAGGCCAAGGTGTTGAGGGGGTGCCGGCACGCTACTGCACCCGGCGAAAGCTGCTGGAGTAGCCAGGACCCCCGCTCCGGTGCGGCACGGTCGCTCATGGCGCCCCGTACCCGGGATCGCCGGCGACCGGCACCGGCCGCTCAGCGGGTGAGCGTCACCGGGGTCGGGCCGTCGGGGCGCACGGTGATGCTGTACGCCGCCCGGGTGGGCACGGCCCGGAAGGACGGGACGTGGGCGGGCAGCAGGAGTTCGAGGAGGGCGACCGACTCCCGCAGGGCGAACTGCTGGCCGAGGCAGGCGCGGGGGCCGATGCCGAACGGCAGGTAGGCGCCGGGCCGGGTGGGACGGCCGCCCGGAACGGTGAAGCGCCGGGGGTCGAAGTGCTCGGGATCCGGCCACAGTTCGGGATCCCGGTGGGTGAGGTAGGGGCAGACCAGCAGATCCGTGCCCGCCTCGACGTGGTAGCCCGCCAGGACCTCGGCCTCAGGGGCGTGCCGGGGCAGGATCCACGCGGACGGGTAGAGCCGGAGCGTCTCGCCGACCAGTGCCTGGATGGCTTCGCGCCGCTCCGGTGAGCCCTCGCGACCGGCCGCGAGTGCCTCCTCGCGGGCCGTCGGGTGGCGGTCGAGGAGCAGGTACAGCCAGGTCAGTGTGGTCGCGGTGGTCTCGTGGCCGGCGACCAGCAGGGTGACGAGCTCGTCCCGCACCAGCCGGTCGGTGTACTCGGGGCGCTCGGCCGAGGCGTCGACCAGCACCTGGAGCAGCCCCGGCCCGTCGGGGCCGGGGGAGCCGTCACGGGCCGCGGCCACCGCCCGTCGGGCGACCTCGTCGATCCGGGCCAGATCGTCGGCGACGGCGTCCCGGGCGTCCACCTGGTCGGCGGGCAGACTCGGCAGTGCGGCCACCACGGTGGCCACGGCCGTCAGTTCGTGCGCCGTGGTGTCGTCGAGCGGGTGCCCGGTGAGCGCCCGCCAGATGGTGTCGAGGGCGAAGCGGCGCATCTCCTCACCCAGGTCGAAGGTCCGCCCGGTGCGCGCGTGGTCGGCCCACCGCCCGGCCGCGGTCCGGGCCGCCCCGAGGATCCGCTCCTCGTAGCGGCGCATCCCCTTCCCGGTGAACTGCGACTGCAACAGCTTGCGTTGGGACTTCCAGGCCTCGCCGGTGGCGGCGAGCACCCCGTCACCGATGAGCAGGCGGGCGCGGTGGGAGCGCTTGACGTACCGGTCGGGGTGCAGGGCGAGGACGTGTTGCACGGCCTCGGGCGCGGTGACCAGCACGGTGGGCCGCGGCCCGACGCGGAACGCGGCGACCCCGCCGAGCCGTTCCCGTACCCGCGTCAACAGGTCGACCAGTTCGCCTTGGTGGGCGCGCCACCGCTCCACACAGTCGGCATCGGCCTCGGGGAGCGGCCGCCCCGTCCCGGACCGCCGCGAGGCGGGTGGCTCGCTCCTGGCGTCGATGGCCACGGCTCTTCTCCTGTCCGGCTGTCGGGACGGTGCCCGAGGTCGCTTCGCCATCACGGACTGTACGGGGACGGACGTGTGCGGTGACAGCGCCGGAGGGTCGATGGCCCGAATCACACGGGTGGCGGGGGGGCGGGTACGCCGATACGGGCCGCGAGAAGGGCGATGTCGTCGTCGGCGGAGGCGGGCACCAGATGGGCGATGAGGGAGTCGCAGAGGTGGTCGAGCGATTGCTGGGGCGCGGCGAGCAGACCGGTGAGCTCGCCCAGGCGTTCGTCGATGTCGCGCCTGCGCGCCTCGATGAGCCCGTCGGTGTACAGGACGAGGGTGCTGCCGGGCGGCAGGTCGATGTCGGTGGTGGTGAAGGAGATGCCGCCGACGCCGAGCGGGACGCCCGGCGGGGTCTTGACGAGGTAGACGGTGCCGTCGGGCTGGACCACGGCCGGGGGCGGATGTCCGGCGCGCGTGACCGAGCAGTGGCCGGTGGCGGGATCGCAGACCACGTAGAGGAACGTCGCGAGCATCGGGTCGGACAGGTCGGCGAGGGTGGCTTCGAGCTGGTGCAGCAGGGCGGTGGGAGGCATGTCGAGGCGGCCGAGCGCGCGGACGGTCGCGGAGAGCCGTCCCATCACGGCGGCGGCCGCGATGCCGTGGCCCATGACGTCGCCGATGAGGAGCGCGGCCCGGCCTCCGCTGAGGGGCAGCACGTCGTACCAGTCACCGCCGACCTCGTTGACGTCGCTGGCCGGCAGGTAGCGGTGGGCGATCTCGATCCCCACCGGCGGGGTGATGTGCTGGGGGAGCATGCTGCGCTGGAGGACGACCGCGGTCTCGTGCTCGTGGTGGTAGAGCCGCGCGTTGTCGATGCTGATGGCGGCACGGGCCGCCAGCTCGGTGGCGAGGGTGACGTCGTCCGACCCGAAGGGGCCGGTGGGTCCGGTGCGGTAGAAGGTGGCGACGCCGAGGACCATGTCGCGGGCGATGAGCGGGGTCATCATGAACGAGTGCACGCCCAGCTCGAGGAGTTGGGCCGGTTTAAGGGAGTGCCGGGCCGCGGGGGCGACGGTCCGTTCGTCGAGGTGGGCGATCAGGAACGACTGACGGGCCGCCAAGGCCTGGGTGTAGGGGGCGGTCGAGGGGAAGATGAGGGTCCGGCCCAAGGGCGCCAAGGCCTGTGTGACGGCGGATCCGGTCAGCGGGGCCTTGCCCAACCGGCGCAGGGCCACCCCGCCGGCCAGCCCCGTGCCCGGCTCGATGCCGCGGGCGAGGGAGTCCAGGACGTCGACCGTGACGGCGCTCGCCAGGTGTGGGACGGCGAGGTCGGCGAGCTCCTGCGCCGTGCGCTCCAGGTCGAGGCTGGCGCCGATCCGGGAGCTCGCCTCGCTGAGCAGGGCGAGACGGCGCCGCCCCGCCTCGGCCTCGGTGTGGTCCCGCTGCTGCGTGGTGATGTCGAGGAGCGAGGCGATCACGCCGATCGGCCGGCCGGCCGGGTCCTCGACGCGCACGTAGGAGCACGACCACACATGGTCGCGGTCCGGGTCGGCCGGGGTCCGGCCGGTGCGGCGCCGGTCGAGGACCGGCTCACCCGTCTCCAGGACCTGGCGCATCGCCTCCTCCATCTGGTCGGCGTTCACCTCGGGCAGCAACTCGGCCAGCCGCCGCCCGACATGGGCGGACTCCGCGAGCCCGTTCATCGCTTCGAGGGCCGGATTGACCTGGAGGAACCGCAGCTGCGTGTCGAGGACCCCGATGCCGACCGGCGAGCGGGCGAACAGCCCGTCCCAGACGGCCGAGGACCCGCGGATGCGGCGGGCCGCGTGCGCGTCCGCGGCGAAGACCAGCACGGCCGACGCGCCGTGGCGGCGGTCCGGGACCGGGCAGGCCCAGATCTCCAGCTCCAGCGGGTGACCCTTGCTGTGCCAGGCGGTGACCGTACCCATGACCCCGCGCCCGGTGGCGGCCGTCTCCCACAAGGACCGGCCCAGGCTGCGGTCGGCTCCCGGGTGGAGGAGATCGGAGATGTGCCGCCCCAGCACCTCGGGCGGGGCGTAGCCGAGGAGCTGCTGGGCGCCGTGGTTCCAGCGCACGATCATCCCGTCGTTGCTGGTGGCCACGAGTGCGACCGGCAGGGCGCCCAGCCAGCCTCCGGCGTCCTGGGCGGCGCTGCTGATCAGGTCGTCGAGCGGCATCTCCTCATGCATCGTGCACCCGCTCCTCCGGAACGGCCTCGTGACTGTGCGTGGCCCCCATCTCTCATCGTCGCCCGGATGGCTCCACGGCGCCCCCCGGCCGGGCGGCTCCGGCCGCGGCCGGAGCCTCGGCGCAGCGGAGGCGGTCGGCGGTCACGGGGGCGCCGTCGGCCACGTTGCGGTCGAAGGTGACGGCCTCGACCCGGACGGGCCGTCCGCCGACGGCGACCTCGACGACCGCGTCGAGCTCCGGGTCGGCCTGCAGGCGGGCACCGGGCAGCGCGGCCGCGACGGTCGCCGCGTTCTCCTCCTGGCCGGTGGCGTAGCGGATGACCGGGGGGCCCGCCGGGCGCTGTGGCGGTGCGGTCGCCGAGGTGTCGGTGACGACGAACCCGTTGCCGCGCAGGGCGGCGGCGACATCGGTGTCGTCCACGCGGACGGCGAACCGGGCCGGATCGGTCGGGGCCGGGTTCTCCGTGACGGGCTGGATCCGGGTGTCGCCCGTGACCGGGCGGTCCGCGCCGAGCGCGTCCCACAGCGCGGCGGAGCGGGCCTCGTCCCACACCAGGGTGGAACCCACGCCCGGGACGCGGTGGTCGAAGAGCCGGATGGGGACGGTCGCGAACTCCGTCCGGTCCGCGCGCAGGTGACCGAGCGCCCAGCCGATGCGGACCAGGTCGTCCAGGCCGGTGCGCTCATCGGTGCGCACGGTCTTCAGCAGGGTGCGTACGGTCCGTGCCGTGCTGATGGGGCCGGCGAGGGCGCCTTCCGCGGTGAGCCGGGCCAGCAGGTCGTTGACCACGCGCTGCTGGCGGCGGACCCGGCCGAGGTCGCCGGGCCGGAGGTTGACGTGCCGGGCCCGGACGTAGCGCAGTGCGCGGTTGCCGTCGGCGAGGTGGCGGCCGGCTCCGATGTCGAGCCCGGAGTTCTCGTCCTTGAGTGGCTTGTCGGTGCACACGGTGGCGCCGCCGAGGTTGTTCACGGTCTGCTCGAAGCCCGTGAAACCGGTCTCCAGGTAGTGGTCGATGTGGAGTCCGGTGGCCTTCTCCACGGTGGCCACGGTGAGCGGGCCGCCGCCGACCGCGTAGGCACCGTTGATCTTGCCGCGGCGGGCCGGGGCGGTGGCGGTGGTGCCCGCGTACTCGACGTAGGAATCGCGGGGGATGGAGACGATGCTCGCGCGCCGCCGGTTCTGGGAGAGGTGGACGAGCATCATCACGTCGGTGCAGTTGCACCCCTTGCCGCCCACGTGGAGCCGCCGCTTCTCGGCCGCGGAGAGCCCGGCGCGGCTGTCGATGCCGACGACCAGGATGTTGGTACCCCGGCCGGCGCCACCGCCGCTGCCACCACCGGCGGACGCACTCGCGGCCGAGACGGCCTGCGAGCCCACGAAGGAGCCGCAGGAGAGGGCGGTCAGCAGGGTCAGAGCGACAGCGGTACGACGCAAGGCGCATCCCCAAAATAGAACGAACCGGACTAACCGGATTAAATGGGGAATGTACTGGCCTTGTGTGCGAGCGCCCGGGGTGTACGCGCCGGGATTCCACCCCGCAGGGGGGCGGGCTTGGTACATCTGCCCGCCGCCGCCGCGGCAGACGCGGGCGCGCGCGGCGCGGACCCGGTCAGCGCTCGGACAGCTCCGAGGGAGCCTCCTGGACGACCCAGCTGTTGCCGTCCGGGTCCTCGAAGGTCATGAAGGAGTTCCAGGTCCCGCCCTTGCCCTCCTGCCAGCCCGACGCGCCGACGCTCCGCACGGGCGACACGTCCACGCCCCGGGCCACCAGCTCCTCCCGGGCCGCCTCGATGTCCGTGACGCACAGCTGAAGGCCGTGCAGGGTGCCGGGCGCCATGATCCGACCCCCGGGCGCCTCGGGCATGCCCTGGAGCATGGCGACGGAACACCGGGAACCGGGCGGGGTCATCTGGATGATGCGCACGCCGGGGGAGACCTCGTCGTCGAGGTCGACGCCGAAGCCGACCTGGTCGGCGTAGAAACTCTTCGCGCGATCCATGTCGGTGACAGGGACGGGGACGACTTCGAGTGTCCAGTTCATGGGTGTCTCCCTCGGTCGGGCTTCAGCGGGTCGCACAACGGGTTGCACAGCGGGTTGCGCAGGGGGGCGGGTCCACCGTTTCCCATGGAGGCCCGGCGGCGCACGTCGAAACGCCCGGCGGGCGCCGACTTCCACGGGGAGGACCGACCCGGGTCACGGGTCAGTCGTCGGGAAGGACGCGCCCGTCCTCGTCGAGCGCGAGATGGATAGGGGCGGGCTCCTGGCTGTTCACGTCGGACGGCCGCGGGCGCTCCGGCCCGTCGGGCCCCCAGCGCAACAGGCGGCGGGTCCGGACGATCTGGTACACGGCGTCCTGGAACTCCAGCCGGTTGACGCGTCCGGCCCGGAGGGTGTCGGCGGCCCCGGCGTACGCCGCCAGCTTCGCGGCCCGCACGTCGGCGGGCCCCCCGCCGGCCGCGGCCGTCCACGTACGGGCGTCCGTGCGCGGGTCGGCGTCCTCGGGGATGTGCCCCCGCATCCGGGGCCACATCCACGTCAGGGCGAAGTCCAGCGACTTGCGGGCGGCGTGCGGGGTCGCGTGCGGGCCGCTGACCGGCCGCCAGCCGTCCCTGGTCCGCTCCACGACGCCGAAGGTCGACGGCATCACCAGTACGTCCGGGTGGGTGTCCAGGGCCCGCCGCGAATCGGCGCGCACCTCCTCGGGGAACCGTCCGCCCGTGTAGCACAGGTCGCGCAGCGCCAGCTGTTCGAACGCCTGTGTAGGGGTGACCGGCGCGTCGGGATCCATGACCAGACCGTCGTCGATCCCGGGCTCCCGAGCGGCCCGGTCCCAGTCGGGCACCAAGGGTTCCGGATCCGTCGGGCGCGGCGCCTCGATACCGCCCGGACCCGAGGCGGCGTACTCCTCGGCGCGCACCACCCGGTACCGGGTCCCCGAGACGAGGAGTTCGTCGACGCGCTCGCTCTCCAGCCGGGCGACCGCCGCCAGCAGCTCGCGCCGCTCCGCCCGGTCCCGCGCCTCGTCCTTCGCGTGGAACCACAGCCGCGAATTCAGCCCGTCACGCGCCTGCTGCGGGCAGCCGGCCGTCACTTCGAGCACCACCCGCCACCGCGGCCCGTCCCCGGGGGACTGCGCCGCCACCCCGAACAGCGGGCCGCGCACCACCACGTCGCCCGCACGCGCCACGGCGTCGAGCGCGTCGGCCTCCCTTGCGGCTTCCACCGGTTCCACCGGCACCCGCACCACCACCGGCCGCGACCCGCGCGGTCTCATGTCCCCACGGTCCATGGCCCCATCCTGCCGACCGGTCCGGGGCGCCGCCCCCGATTCACCGATTCCCCGGCCGCGGAGGACCCGGTGGCGGTACCGTCCGCGCACCTCTGGCATGTTCCCGGCACATCCCTGACATTCGTCACTGTCCGCTCCGCCGGACGCGCGCGAGCCTGAGAGAAGGAACGAGGCACGGTGGCGACGGGCAGGGGGCGGTCATGACGGTGGCGGATCCGACGACGGGGGTCGTGACGTTCGGGCCGAGCCGGGCCGGGATCGTACGGATATGGGCCGGGTCGCTGACGGCGGCGGTGCTGCGGCGGCCGTCGCCGCCGGGGCCGCGGCACTCGGCCGGGACGCGGCAGGTGGTGCTGGTCCTGGCGGTGACGGAGATCGTGGTGGCCTTCCTGTTCTCCTCGATGCTGCCGCCCATGGTCCGGCCGCTGCACGCGGCGCTGGAGCTCCTGCTGATCCTCGGCGGGCTGGGCATGGTGGCGGCGCTGGTCCGGCACCCGCACGAGGTGGGCGAGGAGTACGTGATCCTGCGGACCGCCTTCCTCGGGGACGTGACCCTGCCGCGCTCGGCGGTCCGCTCCACCTCCCCGGTGGTACGCACCGTTCCCGGCCGGGGCCCGAGGCCGGTACCCGGCGAACCGGGGGCGGTGGCCTGCTCGGTGGAGAGCGCCCTGAACGTGGCGTTGCACCTCGACCCGCCCGTACTCCTCGACCTGGGGCCGGCCGGGCCGGTGAAGGCCGCGACGGTGTACGTCTCGGTGGACTCGCCGCCCGCCCTCGCCGAGGCCCTCCGACGCGTGGTCCCGCCGCGGACGGCCTAGTCTGGACAGGAGGAATCCGCCCGCCGGCACGTGGGTAGGGAGGTCCCCGCGGTGACTCCGAGACTGCGCGTGACGACAGTGGACGCGGGACCCTTCACCATGCCGAGGAGCGCCCTGCTGTACGGGGCGAGCGGTACGGTCACCGTGCCCTCGACGGTCGCCGTCATCGAGCACGCCACCCACGGACCGATCCTTTTCGACACCGGCGTCAACCACCGCGTCGCGGACCCGGAGGCCGCCGAGGCCCACTGGGGGCCCGGCCTGCGGAGCGCGTACGGCGCCGAGGGGTTCACCCGGGCACACGCCGTCGACGCGCAGCTGGAGCGCCTCGGCTACCGGCTCGCCGACGTCCGGTACGTCCTCTACTCCCACCTGCACCTCGACCACGCCGGAGGAATGACCTACTTCCCGCACGCCGTGCACGTGGCCCAGCACGACGAACTGCGCCACGCCTG
The DNA here is from genome assembly GCF_041106355.1 of Streptomyces sp. BF23-19. Classification (NCBI taxonomy): domain Bacteria; kingdom Bacillati; phylum Actinomycetota; class Actinomycetes; order Kitasatosporales; family Streptomycetaceae; genus Streptomyces; species Streptomyces sp. BF23-19. The sequence goes on from NZ_JBGBPT010000003.1 coordinate 202,686, forward strand.
GTGGCCGGACCGCTGGACGGCCCGGGGCTACGCCTTCGAGGACTACGCGGGCGGCCGGCACTACGACTTCCTCGAACTGAGCGGTGACACCGACCTGTTCCGGGACGGCACGCTCACCCTCGTGCGCACCGCCGGCCACACCCCCGGCCACCAGGGGGTCATCCTTGACCTCGACCACCACGGCCGGATCGCGCTCATGGGCGACGCCGCGCACCTCCAGGCGGGGCTGGACCGCAACGTGCCCATGCTCAGCGACTGGAACACCGAGGAGAAGATGCTGACCTACGGGCGCCTACGCGCGCTGTCCCGGGCCGGCATCCGGGTCTTCCTCTCCCACGACCCGGACCACTTCGCCGCCCTGCCGCAGGACGGCGAGTTCTGGGACTGACCCGGTCGGCGGGGCCGCGCGCCACCCCACCGGTCGCTGTCCCCCGAGGGGGTCCGGTGGGGCGGGATCGTGCAGCGAGGCAGCCCGCCTCAACCCTTGAATGGGATGCTTCGCACTGTAGGGCGAGCCACTGACAATGGCCCCGAAGGACAAGGTCGAACCCGACCGTCCCTCCGGCGAAAGGCCTGGTCGGACGGGCTCGGAATGCTGGACCCGCCCGTCCGGCGCACTCTGGGATGTGCGGGACCGTACCGAAACCGTCCCGCCCGGCGCCGCCCTCCGGCGGCCCCGACGCGTGGGGAGGTAGGACCGATGGCCAAGTCCGACGAACCGAAGGGCTGGGGGCCGCCCCCGGAGCCGCCCCCGGAACTGTTCTACGCACCCCCGGGCGAGCCGCTCGACGACGCGCGGCGCACCGCGATCCTCGACTGGACGGTGAACCAGTACGTCGCCCTCGGCTGGCGCGTCGAATCGCGCTCCCCGACGCAGGCGGTGCTCGTACGCGGCGGGAACGTCAACCACCTCCTGCACGCGATCCTGACCATCTTCACCTGCCTGCTGTGGGGGGTCGTGTGGATCGTGTTGGCCATGGGGAACAGGACCGAGCGCGTCGCCCTCACCGTCGACGCGGTCGGCAACGTCCAGACCGTGCACGGTCCGGGCTGACCCGGACCGAACACACCGAACACACCGAACACACCGGACACGCCTGTCACGCCGGTCACAGCTCCGGGAACCGTGGATCGATGCCCAGCGTGGGGGCGATGGCCCGCCAGATCGTCGCCCGGGCCGTCGCGAGATCCACCCGGGGGTCGTCGAGCATCAGCCGGATGCCGAGGCCGTCGCACAGGGCCAGCACCAGGGTGCCGAGCGCGGCGACGTCGCACGCGGCGAACTCCCCCGAGCGGATGCCCCGTTCCACGGCCCCGCCGACCCACGCGTGCAACTGGTCGTACAGGTCGACGGCCAAGTGCCGGGCCGCCGCATCGCGCTGGGCCCGCACCCACAACTCCTGCCAGAGCTTCCAGTCCTGGCGGAGTTCCGCGTCCGTCGGCAGCATGCTCCGCAGGATGCGGGCCAGGACCACCGAGGAGGACACCGAGTCGGGAACGCCCTCGGTGTCCGTACCGGTCTGGGCGAAGGAGTGCGTCATCGCCTCGGCGAAGAGCTTCTCCCGCGTGTCGAAGTGGTAGTGCAACAGGGCCTTCGACACACCGGCGTGCTCGGCGACCTTGCGCATGCTGACGTTCTCGAAGCCGATGTCGGCGATGACTTCGCACGCGGCGATGAGGATGCGCTCACGCGTCTCGAGTGCGCGCTCGGCCTTGGTCACGTTGGCTGCTCCCCGTGTCGGCGCCCGTGGACCGGGCGGGTGGGCCCGGTTGCCGTGGCCACCACACCACCATCCTCGCGCATCGCACCGCTCCCGCGGTCGCCGTACGTGTGGAAGCCCCGGCCCGTCTTTCGGCCCAGCCGGCCCGCGTCGACCATCCGGGCCAGCAGCGGCGGCGGGGCGTACAACGGCTCCCGGTACTCCGCGTACATCGACCGCGCGATGGCCTGCACCGTGTCCAGGCCGATCAGATCGGCCAGGGCGAGCGGCCCCAGCGGGTGCGCGCAGCCCAGGGTCATGCCCCGGTCGATGTCCTCCGCCGACGCGGCGCCGTGCTCGGCCATGCGCACGGCGGCCAGCAGGTACGGCACGAGGAGCGCGTTCACGACGAACCCCGCCCGGTCGCGGGCACGGACGACCTCCTTGCCCAACACCTCGCAGGCGAAGGCGTGCGCCCGCCGGACGGTCTCCTCTCCGGTGAGCAACGAGGGCACCAGCTCGACCAGCGGAAGGACCGGTACGGGGTTGAAGAAGTGCAGGCCGACGACCTGCTCCGGCCGCGACACGGCCGCGGCCAGCCTGATGACGGGGATGGAGGAGGTGTTCGTCGCGAGGACCGCGTCCCGCCGCTCCACCACCCGGTCGAGCAGGGCGAAGACCTCCAGCTTCGCCCGCTCGTCCTCCGCCACCGCCTCGACGACGAGGTCCCGGTCCGCGAGGCGCGCCACGTCCGGGGTCACCGCGATCCGGCCGACGGCCGCGTCCCGTTCGGCGGCCGTCAGCCTCCCGGACGCCGCCGCGCGTTCCAGGGAGCGGGTGATCCGCTCCAGGCCGGCGGCCGCTGCCGTACGGGTCGTCTCCACCACCACGACCTCCCGCCCGGCCCGGGCGCAGACCTCGGCGATACCGGATCCCATCAGCCCGCAGCCCACGATCCCGACCCGTTCGACATCGGTCATCGATCGGTCCTCCTCCTCTGATGCTTCTGACGCTCCTAGGGCCCCCTGTGGGTGGGGGCGACCCGGACCACCGGCCCGGGTCGCCCCGTGCGTCACTCCGCGGACGGCATCCGCAGCACGCCGGTACCGCGCTTGACCAGTTCGCCCGCGATGATCAGGCGCTGGATCTCGGAGGTGCCCTCCCAGATCCGGTCGACACGCAGCTCGCGGTACAGGCGCTCCACCGGGTACGAGCGGTCGTAGCCGCGCCCCCCGAAGATCTGCAGGCACCGGTCCACGACACGGCCCGACGCCTCGCTCGCCGCCAGCTTGGCGATGGCCGCCTTCGCGTGCAGCGTCTTGCGGTCGATGACGCCCTCGTCGACCTCCCAGGCCACCTGGTGGGTGTAGGCGCGGTTGACGGCGATGTCGACGGCGCTGTCGGCGAGCATGCCCTGGATGAGCTGGAAGTCGGCGATGGGGGAGCCGAACTGGCGGCGTTCGACCGCCCAGTCCCGGGCGAGTTCCAGGGCCCGCTCCGCCGCCCCGATCGTCCGGGCGGCGATCATCAGCCGCTCCTCGGTGAACCACGAGCGCGTGATGTCGTAGCCCTGCCCCACCTCACCGAGCACCGCGTCGTCGGGCACGAACACCTCGGTGAAGGTGAACTCGGGGTGCTCGTAGACGAAGGTGTGCATCCAGCGCGGCACGCGGGTCATCTCGATGCCCGTCGTGTCCTTGTCGACGAGGAAGAGGGTCGGCGCGCGCTCCTCCCCGGCGGCGGCCAGCACGATCATGAAGTCGGCGTGGTCGCCGACGGTCACGAACCACTTCTCGCCGTTCAGCACCCAGCCGCCGGCGGTCCGCGTCGCCGTGGTCCGCAGGTTCTGCGGGTCGGAGCCGGCCTCGGGCTCGGTCACCGCGTAGCAGTCGCGGCGCTGCCCCCGGATCACCGGGACGAGGTAGCGCTCGCGCTGCTCGGGCGTGCAGAAGGACAGGGCGTTGGCCGGACGCCACACCATGTCCCACAGGGCTCCGGTGAGCCGGCCGAGCTCCGCCTGGACCGTGACCTGCTCCAGGATGGTGAGGCCGGCGCCGCCCCACTCCTTCGGCATGTTGACGGCCTGCAGCCCGCTGTCGAGGACGGCGTCGCGGATCTCGGTGTGGGCCTGCGGGGGCAGCCCGTTGTTCTCCTCGCAGTCGAGCTCGTACTTCTCGATGAAGTCGGTGAGCGCGCGCGCCGCGCTCCGCAGCTCTTCCTGACGGGCGGTGAGGCGGAAGTCCATGTCTGTGTGTCCTCTGGGTCGTGGTGGGGGAGCGGTCGTCAGGAGGCGGGGTGGTCGGCGGGGGAGGCCGAGGGCAAGGCGAGGGCCCGGGTGCCGCGCTTGATCAGCTCGTTGGCGATGATCAGGCGCTGGATCTCGGAGGTGCCCTCCCAGATCCGGTCGACGCGCAGTTCGCGGTACATGCGCTCGACGGGGTACGTACGGTCGTAGCCGCGCCCGCCGAAGATCTGCACGCATCGGTCGATGACCCGGCCCGCCGCCTCGCTCGCCGCGAGCTTCGCCGTCGAGGCCTTCGCGTGCAGCGTCTTGCGGTCGGTCTCCGGCCGGTCGGCCTCCCAGGCCACCTGATGGGTGTAGGCCCGGTTGACGGCGATGTCCACCGCGCAGTCCGCGAGCATGCCCTGGATGAGCTGGAAGTCGGCGATGGGGGAGCCGAACTGTCGGCGCTCGATCGCCCAGTCCCGGGCGAGTTCCAGGGCCCGCTCGGCGGCGCCGACCGTCCGGGCGGCGATCATCAGCCGCTCGTCCGTGAACCACTCCTTGGTCAGCTCGTAGCCGTTGCCGACACCACCGAGCACGTCCTCGTCCGCGACGAACACATCGGTGAAGGTGAACTCGGGGTGCCCGTTCACCGCGGAGTGCATGAACCGCGGGACCCGCGTCATCTCGACCCCGGGCGCCTGCTTGTCCACGAAGAACAGCGTCGCCGCCCGCTCGGGTCCCGCGTCCGCCTGCACCAGCAGGAAGTCCGCGATGTCCCCGCAGGTCACGAACCACTTCTCGCCGTTCAGCAGCCAGCCGCCGGCGGTACGGGTCGCGGTGCTCGTGCCCGAACCGGGGTCGGAGCCGGCACCGGGCTCGGTCACCGCGAACGCGTCGAACCGCTCGCCCCGGATCACCGGCAGCAGGTACTTCTCCCGCTGCGCCTCGGTCCCGTGGGCGAGGACGTTGGCGGGCCGCCAGGGGATGTCCCACAGGCAGTTGGTGACCTTGCCGAACTCCTCCTCGACGATGACCTGGTCCAGCAGCGACAACCCGGCGCCGCCCCATTCGGCGGGCATGTTGATCGCGTAGACACCGGCGTCGACGGCGGCGCGCGTCAGTTCGCGGACCGTTTCCACGGGCAGCGGGCCGCCGGCCTCCTCCGACCGGTCCTCGTAGGTCATCAGGAGCCGCGCGTAGGCGGCGGCGCGGGCCTTGAGATCGGCCTGCTCGGGTGTGTAGCGGAAGTCCATGTGAAGTCAGTCCTCCAGAGCACAGGGGGTGAGGGTGGAGCGGTCAGCGCAGGACGGCCCGCGCGTCCAGGGCGAGCGCGCCGTGCGGGCGCACCAGCAGGGGGTTGACCTCCAGTTCGGCGATCTCCGGGTGCGCCGCGGCCACCGTGGTGATGCGCTCGACGACGGCCGCCGCCGCGGCCACGTCGACGGCCGGCCGGCCGCGTACGCCGTCCAGCAGCGCGGCGCTGCGCAGACCGCGCAGCAGGGCCTCGGCCCGCCGGGCCGGTACGGGCGCGAGCGCGAAGGCGACGTCGCGGAGCGACTCGGTGAGGACGCCGCCGAGCCCGACCAGGGCGATCGGCCCGAACCGTGGGTCCTGGTTCACGCCCACGATCAGCTCGATGCCGTCCGTGAGGTCGGCCATCGCCTCCACCGAGTAGGCGGGCGCGCCGAGCCGGGCGTGCATCTCCCGGAACGCGGCGAGGAGCGCGTCCCGGTCGGCCAGGCGCAGGGCCACCCCGCCGGCGTCGGACTTGTGCAGCAGGTGCAGGGCCTTGAGCACGTACGGGCCGTCGAACTCCGCGGCCGCGGCGAGCAGTCCGGCCTCGTCCGTGATCTCGCGCGCCGCCGGGAACGGCACCCCGGCGGCGTCGAGGAGCGCCCGTACCCCGTGATAGCCCGGGTCCGACAGCGGCGGGGCGGGGTTCGGCAGCGGGGGCACACCGGTGGCGTCCACCGGACTGCGCCGTCCGGTCATCGCCGCGAGCGCGCGGGCGGCGTCCTCGGTGGCGGCGAACACCGGCACCCCGGCCTCGGCCAGCACCCGGCAGCTCGGCGAACCGGGGTACATCGACTGCAGGACCAGCGGCTTCGGGGCGGCGGACGCCAGGTGCGCGACGATCTCCTTGGCGGCCCGGGCCTCGCCCTCCGCCAGTACGGAACCCCCGGCCGGGCCGCCGCCCAGACCGCCCTCGGAGGCGGCGTAACCGCCGAAGTAGCCGGTCATCAGGACGGCGTCGACCTCGTCGGCGTCGAGCAGTGCCCCGACCGTGTCGGCGTAGGAGAGGGGCCGCTGTTCGCCCATCCCCGCCAGGTCGACGGGGTTGGCGACGGAGGACTGCTCCCACAGCACGGTCCGCAGCCGGTCCTGCGTCGGCCCGCCGAGCTGCGGTACCTCGAGCCCGGCGTCCTCGGCCGCGTCGGCGGCGACCGCGCCGTGGCCGCCGCCGTCGGTGAAGACGGCGGTACGTCGGCCCCGCGTACGCACCCCCGCGCCGGGTCGGGCCGGTCCGGCCAGTCCGGCCAGGACGACGGTCATCTCCCGCGGCGTACGGACGAGTTCGACCCCCGCGTCGCGGCAGGCGGCGGCCACCACGTCGCCCGAGGTGGTGAGCGCCCCGGTGTGCGACCGGGCGCTGCGGGCGGAGGCGGTGCCCCGGCCGGCCGTGAGCAGGACCACCGGCTTGCCCGCCGCGGCTGCGGCCGCCGCGAAGGCCCGGCCGTCGCCGAAGTCCTCGGCGTACACGGCGATGGCCGAGGTGGCCTCGTGGCGGGAACAGTCCTCGACGAGGTCGACGAGGGTGACGTCGGCCTGGTTGCCGAGGGAGACGAACCGGGAGAAGCCCAGGCCGTGCGGCTCACCGCGGAGCTGGAGTTCGAGGGCGAGGTTGCCGCTCTGGCTGAGCAGGGCGACCCCGCCGGGGGCGAAGCGGTCCGAGGCGAGGTACAGCTCGGTGGTGTTGTCGGCGATGCCCAGGCAGTTGGGGCCGACGAGGACGGCTCCGGCGGCCCGTACCCGGGCGGCGACCGCCCGCTGCCGGGCCAGGCCGGCGGGGCCGGCCTCGGCGAAGCCCGCGGTGATGGCGACGATGGCCTTCGCCCCGCAGGCCAGGGCTTCGTCGACGGCGGCCTCGAAGCCGGCGCCGGGCACGGAGATCACCACCAGGTCGACGGGTTCGCCGACGGCGGTCAGGGAGGTGGCCGCGGTGCGGCCGAGTACGGTGCCACCACGCCGGTTGACCAGGTGCACGGGCCGCCGGTCGGGGGCGCGCAGGGCCTGGGCGGCCACCGCGTGGCCGTACTTCGCCGGGTCGTCGCTGGCGCCGACGACGGCGACCGAGCGGGGGTCGAAGAGGGCGGTCAGATCGCGTCCCATGTCATCCCTCCACACGCAGGGCGGAGTTGGGGCAGCTTTCGACACAGGCGCGGGCGGCGTCCTCGGTGCCGGCCGGGACGACGACGGCGATCACGTTCGCGTAACCCCATTCGTCGAGTTCGACCAGGTCGGGTGCGGGTTCCTGGCACAGCCCGTAGCCCTGGCAGCGGGTGGAGTCCAGCAGGAGTTTCATGGCGTTCCTTTCAGTGCGGGCACGGGGGTGCCGGGGGCGGCGGTGAGCGGGGAGACGACCTCCGGCACGGCCACCGTGAGGCGGCGACGGCCGTCCGCGGGCGCGGCGGCCGCGCACACCGGGCAGGGCGCGGCGAGATGGGAGCGGACGTGTGCGGGGAAGGAGCGGAGCAGGCTGCCCGCGATCCCCGCGGCGGCGTCCAGGAGTCCGCAGGCGCCGCGCCCGGTCAGCCCTTGCGACCAGCGGCGCAGGCTGTCCGCGGTGTCCGGGCCGGCGGTCCCGGCGGCGAGGCCGTACAGGGCCTTGCCGACGGCCGAGGTGCCGGACACGCAGACCCCGCACTGCCGGGCGCTCTCGGCCGCGAGGTGGGCGGCCGCGTCGGCGGCGGTGGTCACCGGGCAGCTGCCGGGAGCGAGGAAGTGGAGGGCCCCGCACCCCAGGGCGGTGCCCGCGGCGGTGAGCGCGCCGGGCTCCAGGGGGAGGTCCAGGGCGCGGGCGTCGACGAGACCGCCGAACAGCCCGCCCATCAGGGCTCCGGCCGCCTCCGGGGCCCCGTACCGTGCCGCCAGTGCGCGCAGCGGAATGCCGTACGGGACCTCGGTGAGCACCGGCGCGGCCGGGCCGCCGGACAGGGTCACCAGGGTGCTCCGGGCGATGGCGCGCCGCAGGTCGGGCCGGGTGGCGGTGAGGGCGATCCGGGCGAGCGTCTCGACGTTGGAGACGAGGGTCGGCGCACCGCCCACCCCCCGCTCGAACGGGCGGGGCGGCTTGGTGGTGGGCAGCGCCGGGCCGCCGTCGATCCGGCGGACCACCGCGCTCTCCTCACCGGCGACGTAGGTGTGGCCGGTCTCGACCACCTCTACGGGCAGCGGCGGCGGGTGTTCGGCGAGGGCCCGGCGCACGCTCTCGCCCGCCGCCGGGTCCGAGAGGTACACGAAGCCGCGTACGGCCCCGGTGACGGCCGCGGCACGGGCGAGGCCGTCCAGGACCAGGTGCGGCCGGGCCCGCAGCAGCCAGCGGTCCTTGACCGAGCCCGGTTCCCCCTCCTCGCCGTTCGCCACGACGACGGGGGAGCCGCCGCGGCCGCGTACGGAGCGCAATTTGACGGCGGCCGGGAAACCGGCCCCGCCGCGGCCCCGCAGCCCGGCGGCGGCGAGGTGGGCGAGCAGCTCCTCCGGGTCGGCGGCCGCGTCGTAGCCGCCGGTGGCGCGGTAGGCGTCGGCGCTCTCGGTGAGGTGCGGCGCCGCTCCGAGGACGGTGCCGGGCGGCGGCGCCGTCGGGAGGCGGATCGTGGTCATCGGCCGGCTCCTGTCGTGGTGTGGGTGCGCAGGGTCCGTACGGCGCTCTCCAGCGCGGTGCGGTCCTGGGCGGTGCGGCCGTATCCGGGTCCCGGGAGGCCGATGAGCATGCGGTGGTGGTCGAGGACGACCTCGCCGGCGAGCAGCGCGGCGGTGGGGTCGCCGGGCCGCGACCCGGCGGCCACCCCGGTCACCAGGTCGGTGACCTCGGCGAGGTAGCGGAGCCAGCTGTGCCGGTTGCCGCGCAGGATCAGGCGCTCCACGCGTCGCCGTTCGACGGCTGCCAGGTCATGCGGTGGGAGGCCTGCGGACGCACCGTGCGAGGAGGCGCGCAGGGCGGCGACCGCGGTGGGGAGTTCGCGCTCCGGTTCGGGGGTGAGCCCGAGCCAGTCCAGACGCCGATGACCGCTCATGCGTGCCTCCGGGGAGATCAGGAGATCGAGAGATCGGGGAGATCGGGAGAGATCCGGGGTGCGGGCCCGGGACGGGCCGGGCGGGCCGCACGGCCGGGTCCGCCCCTATGAGCAGGGCGAACGGGGAACGGTGCCGGTGCGGCGACAGGAAAGCACGTTTGCTGACCGATCGGTCAGGCAAGAATTACGCTAGCTGACCGATCGGTCAGTGAACAAGTCTTGACCCGGCGGAAATGAGCCAGCAATGTGGCTGTCCAATCGGTCAGCCGGTCCCGGCCTCCCGCCCCGACCCCCTGTCCGCCGCCGGGCCGCCCTGCCCTGCCCCCGCTCCACCCGCCTTGCCACGCCATCGAACGCCGACACCGATCGCCGCACGCCGGCACGGAGGAGTCACCGATGCACTCGAGAGCTCCCGAATCACCGACGGGCCGTACCGGCCGGTCCGAACGCACCGCCGGCACCGCTGGCACCACCGGCACCGCCCGCACCGACCCGACCGACCGGACCGGCCCACCGGGCCACGCCGCGGCTCCCGCACCGGCCGGCCGCGAGGCCCCCGCCACCGACATCCCCGGGCCCGCCCTCCCGGCCCGCTACTACACCGACCCCGAGACCGCCGCCGCCGAGAGCCGGCACGTCTTCGGCAGGTCCTGGCAGCTCGTCTGCCACGAGTCCGACCTGCCGAACCCGGGGGCGCGGCTCGCCGCCACCGTCGCCGACCGCGAGGTCCTGGTGGTCCGCACCGAGGACGGCGGCCTCGCCGCCCACCTCAACGTCTGCCGCCACCGCGGAACCCGCCTGGTGACCGCCCCCGAACCGGACGGCAAGGCCATCCGCTGCCCGTACCACGGCTGGACGTACCGCCTCGACGGAAGCCTGGTCGGCGCCCCGGAGGCCCGCCAGATCCCCTGCCTCGACAAGCCGAAACTCGGCCTCTTCCCGGCCCGCGTCGAGTCCTTCCTCGGCTTCGTCTTCGTCAACCTCGACCCCGACGCGGTCCCGCTGGCCACGAGCTGCGCCGGCCTCGCCGAGGCCGTCGGCCACTACGCCGGGGCCGACCTCGTGCCCATCGGCCGCGCCCGCATCCACGACCTGGCCGCCGCCGAGGTGCAGCAGGCCAACTGGAAGGTGGCGGTCGACAACTACCTGGAGGGCTACCACGTCCCGGTCGCCCACCCCGGCCTGATGCGGCTGCTCGACTACCAGGGCTACACCTGCGACATCGAGGAGTCCTACGCGCTCTTCGCCTCGCCGCTGCGCGACAAGCCCTCCTCGAACTGGGCCGAGCGCCTCTACCAGCGCATCGCCGCACCGATGCCGGGCCTCGGCGAGGCCGACCGGCGGATCTGGCGGTACGCGGTCATCTACCCGAACACCCTCATCGACTTCTACCCCGACCACGTACTGGCCTGGACCGCGATCCCCACGGCGGTGGACCGCGTGGCCGTACCGGGCGCGTTCTACACCCGCCGCGGCACCAGCCTGCGCACCCGCCTCGCGCGGCGCCTGAACATCCACATCGGCTGGATCACCAACGACGAGGACGCCGAGCTGGTCGCCCGCGTGCAGAAGGGGCTCTCCACCCCCGGGTTCGAGCCCGGACCGCTCTCACGCCGCGAGTCGGCGGTCGGCTGGTTCGCCGGCCGCATCCGGGCGGACCTCGACGGCGCCGCCCCGTAGGCGGGGGGGGCCGCGCCTGTCGCTACCCCCGCACCCCCGCACCACCGGACGACAGCACGCCCGCACCACCGCACGCCCGTACCACGTCAGCGCGGCGCCCCCGCCCGCACCGCGTCCGCCGCACGACCGAGCCCCCACGTACCGCTCGCTCCCGCCGTCCCCCTGCGGCCCCTACGGAGAGGACCCCATGTCCCCCGAGGCACTCCCC
>NZ_JBGBPT010000004.1:0-5537 GCF_041106355.1 Streptomyces sp. BF23-19
GCCGCCGCCGGACCGACGCCCCCGACGAGCACGTCGAAGGCGATGCCCGGAAGGTCCCGGCGGTTGATGAGATAGCCCTCCCCAGACTTCGTCCGGGGATACCCCAGGGGCAAGGTGCGTGGCTCAGGACCGAACGTGTCCGGATGAGGGGTCAGCCCGGTGGTGACGGAGTCTGCCTCCGCCGCCACCGCGGTCACGACGAGCGCGCGCACCGCTGCCGCCCGGTTACTTGAGCTTGAGGTTGAAGGACCAGACGGCGAGCGGCTTGCCGTCCTCGGCGATCTGCAGGAACGCCAGCTTCTTCGAGGAAGGGGCCTCGCCCTGGCCGCCGGTCGCGAAGACGTCGGCGCCCGGGAAGCTGCGGTAGGTGTTCGAGGAGGGCTCGGTGATCGGCTGGCCGTCCAGGACCGCCGACCAGCGCTTGCCGTCCTCGACGATCTCCGGCTCGACCCCGAGACGCAGGGTGTCGCCCCGCGCGTACTCGACGGTCTTGGGGTTCTTGAGGTTGGTGAGGCACTCCTGGACCTGGTCCATGGAGAGCTCCTTGCCGTCGTTGTGGCAGGAGGCTTCGGCGGACACCGACGAGGTGCCGACCGTCACGGTCGCCAGCGGCGTCGGCTTCTCGCCGCAGGCGGAGAGGAGGAGGAGGCCGGCGGACACGGCTCCGAGGGCCGCGACGCTGCGGCGGGCCCTACCCGAGAAAAGCGGTGCGGTCATGAGCCGAAGGCTATCGGGCCGGTGGGCTGCGCCGCCGCACGGGGTACCGGTGGCCTGCGGCGCGGCGCGGCACTCGGGTGCGGCTCTCGTGCCGGGGATCCGCCCCGGACCCCGTACGTGCGCTCCGCGCCCGTGCCCTCAAACGCCGGGCGGGCTGGAAAATCCAGCCCGGCAACGGTGCCGCAGGCGGTCATGCGACCCGCGGCCGGGAGGCGCTGTGGTGGCGGGGCGCCGCGGCGACACCGCGCAGCGCCATCGTCGTGCCCAGGGCCACGATCGCCGCGGCGACCGACATCCCCAGTACGCCGTTCAGCGGCAGCACGATGCCGATCGCGCCGCCCAGCACCCACGCCACCTGGAGCAGCGTCTCCGAACGGGCGAACGCCGAGGTCCGTACCGACTCCGGCACGTCCCGCTGGATCATCGCGTCCAGCGACAACTTCGCCAACGCCTGACAGAAGCCCGCCGTCGCGCCCAGCACGGCCATGAACAGCCCGCTGAAGAACACCGCCGCGAGCACCGCCACGGCCAGCGTCAGACACAGCACCGCCGCGATGATCGCCTCCGGCGCCCGCGCCCGCAGCCACGCGCCCGCCGCCGTGCCGCAGGCGTTGCCCACGCCCGCCGAGACACCCACGATGCCCAGCGACACCGCCGCGCTCTGCCCCGCCAGTGGATGCTCGCGCAGCAGGAACGCCAGGAAGAAGATCAGGAACCCGGACAGCGCACGCATCGAGGCGTTCGCCAGCAACCCGCACAGCACCGACCTGCTGACCGTCCGCAGGCCCGGCCGCTTCGAATGCGCCTCGTGCGTGGACAGCCGCGCCCGGCGCTCCCCCTTGGCCTCGTCCACCTTGTGCGGCAGCGTGAACGCCGCGACCGTGCCCCACACGAAGATCAGGCAGGCCCCGTACAGCGGCCACTGCGGCCCGATCAGATTCAGCGCGGCCCCCACCGGCGCCGCCACGCCCGTGGCCAGCAGACCGGCCAGCGTGACCCGCGAGTTCGCCTTGACGAGTGAGAATTTCGGCGGCAGCAGCCGAGGCACCACCGCACTGCGCACCACCCCGTACGACTTCGACGCCACCAGCACGCCCAACGCCGCCGGATACAGCTGGATGCCCCCCGTGGCCACCGCCCCGGACATCAGCAACGCCAGCAGCGCGCGGGCCAGCATCGCGGCCGCCATCGAAGCCCGGCGGCCGTGCGGCAGCCGGTCCAGGAGCGGGCCGATCACCGGGGCCAGCACCGTGAACGGGGCCATCGTGATGCCGAGGTACAGGGCCACCCGGCCCCGTGCCTCGTCCGTGGGAACGGAGAAGAACACCGTCGAGGCCAGCGCCACCGTGATCAGCATGTCCCCGGCGCCGTTGATGGCGTGCAGCTCGATCAGCTTGCCGAGGCCCGATTCACCGGCCCCGTGCGCGTGCGTGGCCCGCCGGATCCCGCGCGCCGGACGGTGCAGCGCACGCCCGACAGCCCGGCCGGCCCGCCTGGCCGGTCCCGAGCCGTCGTCGGACGACCGTACGGGTGCCACACTCGACATAGTGCCCCACCCGGCCCTCCCGGGGCGCCTCCCGGCGCGTCGCGCACCCGGTGGCTTGTCCGCGAATCGGACCTTGCATGTGTGCCCGAGGCTTAAGAGGAGGTAGCGTGCGTAGCGCGCCACCGGCGGTTGCTCCTGGCCGCGCGCCTCTTCGTGATCCCGCAGAATGGGTTGCAGTGAGGTGCGCCCGGAGTCCGATCGGGTGCGGACGTCGACGCGGCCCTCTGGTCCGCTCCGCCCGTGCCACGTACGGACAGCACCGACGGGTCGTTGTGGACGACAGTACGGACGGCGCACACGTGAGACGGCGTAGGAGAGAACGAGACCAGTGAGTGCTGCGACGACGCGAAGCCGTACCCCGCGTACCCCCGACCGCCTGTGCGTCGAGGCGGTAGAACTCGCCCGCGCGGCGGCCGAGGAGGCCGCCTTCCCCGGAGTGGTCGGCGCGCACGTCTCCGCCGTGGCGGAGGGCGACCGCGTCGTCACCCACTTCTTCGAGTCCAAGGAACCGGGCTACCGCGGCTGGCGCTGGGCCGTCACCGTGACCCGCGCCTCCCGCGCGAAGAACGTCACCCTCGACGAAACGGTGCTGCTTCCCGGCGACGACGCGCTGCTCGCCCCCGAGTGGGTGCCGTGGAGCGAGCGGCTGCGCCCCGGCGACATGGGCCCGGGCGACCTGCTGCCCACCGACGCCGAGGACCTGCGCCTGGAGCCGGGCTGGTCGGGCGAGGACACCCCGCCGCCGAACTCGGTGGTCTCCACCGAGATGGCCGAACTGGTCGAGGCCGAGGACGCCGACGTCACCGACCGCGCGGTGGTCCCCGTACGCGGCTCCATCACCTCGGTCGCCGAGGAACTGGGCATGCGGCGGGCGCGCGTGCTGTCCCGCTACGGGCTGCACACCGCCGCCGACCGCTGGGACGAGTCCTTCGGCGCCAAGACCCCGATGGCGCAGGCCGCGCCCGCGTCCTGCGTCTCCTGCGGCTTCCTGGTGGCCATCGGCGGCTCGCTCGGCCAGGCCTTCGGCGTCTGCGCGAACGAGTTCAGCCCGGCCGACGGCCGTCTGGTGTCGCTGTCCTACGGCTGCGGCGGCCACTCGGAGGCCGCGGTCATGCCGGCCCCGCTGCGACCGGCCCCGCCGGTGCTCGACTCGATGGCCTCGGACGAGTTCACCCTGCGACCGACCCCCGACAGCGGATCGGTGCCGGTCTCGGAGTCCGACCTGCCGGCCGCGGACCTCGGTCACTCGTAGCCCGCTCGGCGTACCCTCGCCCCATGGGGGACACGGGCGCGGACACGGACATGGACATGGTGGGGATGACCGGCCGGGTGACCGGGACGGTCGGCCCCGGCCTGGTGGGCGAGGTCATCGTCCGGATCCGGGGCGGGGCGGAGCACTTCCTCGCCCATCCGGTCCACGGGACCGGCCGGCTCGCCGTCGGGACGGTGGTGACGGTGGTCGAGTACCTGCCGCCGCGCACGGTGTACGTGATGGCCGCCTACGACAACTGACGCCCCGTCCCACCTGTACGTATCAGGATGGCGACAAGACACGGCCCGCGTCTTCCGGCCGGGCCGCGACAGGCGCAGACTCGGCCTCGTCGGTGCCGAACGGCACCGCGCTAAGGGGGCGTTGCCGATGGCTATCGGCGTCGTGGCGGGTATCGTTCTCGCCGCAATCGTGGCTCTGATCGGCCTGTTCAAGCTCATGTGGCGGGTGGCCGAACCGAACGAGGCACTCGTCATCTCCGGTTCCACGCACAAGACCGAGGGCCTCGGGCAGGGCATGGGCTTCCGGATCGTCACCGGGCGGGGGACGCTCGTCCTCCCGGGCGTGCAGGCGGTACGGAAACTGTCCCTGGACCTCAACGAGACCCAGCTGTCCGTGGACTGCGTCACCCACCAGGGCATCCCGCTGCGGGTGAAGGGCGTCGTCATCTTCAAGGTCGGCGACGACCTCGTGTCGATCGCCAACGCGGCCCGCCGCTTCCTGGACCAGCAGAAGATGATGCCCGAGCGCGTCCACATCGTCTTCGCGGGCCATCTGCGGTCCATCGTGGGCGGATTGACGGTCGAGGACATGATCCGCGACCGGGAGAAGCTGACGGGCCAGACCCGGATGGCCTGCGGTACCGAGATGGAGAAGCTCGGCCTGATCGTCGACTCGCTGCAGATCCACGAGATCGAGGACCCGACCGGCTACATCAAGAACCTGGCGATGCCGCACGCGGCGGCCGTGCAGCGGGACGCGCGGATCGCGCAGGCCGAGGCGAACCGGCTGGCCACGGAGGCCGAGCAGGCCGCCTTCGCCCGGATGGCCGAGGCGACGCGCGACAGCGAGATCCTGCAGGCCGGCTACCAGGCCGAGCGGGACAAGGCGGCGGCGACGGCCCGTCAGGCGGGCCCGCTGTCGGAGGCGGCCGCCCGCCAGGAGGTCGTCGTCCAGGAGACCCGGGTCGCGGAGCTGGAGGCGCACCGGCGCGAGCAGCAGTTGCAGGCGGACGTACGCAAGCCCGCGGACGCGGCGGCGTACGAGACCCGCACCCGGGCCGAGGCCGAGCGCGACGCCCGGATCTCGGCGGCGCAGGCGAAGGCCCGGGAGACCGAGCTCGCGGCGGCCGCCGAGGCGACGCGGGTGACGACGGCGGCGACCGCCGACGCGCAGGCCGTGGAGGCGCGGGGCATCGCGTCGGCGAAGGCGACACGGGCCACGGGTGAGGCGGAGGCCGCGGCCACGCAGGCGCGGGGCCTGGCGGAGGCGGAGTCGGCGAAGGCCCGCGGTCTGGCCGAGGCGGAAGCGATCAAGGCGCGGGCCGCCGCGCTGGCGGAGAACCAGGAGGCGGTCGTCGCGCAGCAGCTGGCCGAGAACTGGCCGGCGATCGTGGAGGCGGGCGCGGGTGCCTTCGGCAACGTGGAGCACATGGTCCTGCTGAACGGGGCCGAGGGCATGTCGGAGATGTTCGCCAAGGCGCTGACGATGGGCGGCACGGGTCTGGGCGTGGCCCGCCAACTCCTGGCCTCGATGGGCCGGCCCCCCGCCCCGGGAACTCCGTCCCCGGCCACCCCGCCGGTGAACGGCCGCATCCCGATCCACGAGGAGTAACCCGCTGCTCCAGCGCCTCCGGCGTGTGCGGCCCCGGCGGCGCCCCCGGCCGCTATTTCAGCGCCTGGGGAGGCCGATTCAGCCCCTCCGGCGTTTGGGGAGCGGGGTCCGGGGCGGAGCCCCGGCAGCGGCGCGGGCGCCGAACCGTCGTGTTTCCGGCGCGGCGCCGTC
>NZ_JBGBPT010000004.1:5547-25565 GCF_041106355.1 Streptomyces sp. BF23-19
GCCTCAAACGCCGGCGAGGCTGGATCGGGCGGCGAGGCCGGATGGGTGCGGCGCCGCTGGTTCGGGCGGCGAGGCCGGATCGGGGGCCGGATCAGTTGCCGCGGCGGCGGAGGAGGCGTTTGGCGCCCAGGACCAGGATCAGGCCGCCCGCCAGGACAAGGGCTCCCTTGCCGAAGCCGACCGTCGGTTCCGTCATCGAGGACGCGCCCGGCGGGGAGCCCGGCTGCGGTGAGGTCGACGGACCGGTGGCGGCGGCGACCGGGATCGCGATGACCCGGCTGCCCTCGCCCTCCGCGCCGAACATCAGCGTGGAGCCGTCCGGCGTGTACGTCACCGACTCCGCCTGCCCCTGCCACGGCGCGTCCACCCGCTCGCCCTCACCCACCGGCAGGCCGTCCTTCCACGGGTAGGTGCGAGCCGTGAAGTAGCCCCGCAGCGTCAGCCGGGTGCCGTCGGGGGAGAACGCCCCGTCCGTCACCCACGGCACGTCGGCGACCCGCCGGAACACGTTCGTGTCGCCCGTCGACAGCTCCGCCGGGCCCTCGTACAGGCCGCCCTTGTTCTCGTCCTTGCTCGCGATGTACACCCGGCCCGTCACCGGATGGACCATCAGGGACTCCGCGTTGCGCGCGCCGTCCGCGTACTTCACCGTGAACTGCGCGGCCTCGACCGTGACATCACCCAGTTGCTTCGGTTCAGGGAAGCGGTAGATCCACACGTGGTCCCAGGTGCCGCCCCGGTTGTCGCCGATGTCCCCCACGTAGAGCTGCCCGTCCGGGCCCAGCGAGATCGCCTCGACGTCGCGCGGCTTCCCGATCCCCTTCAGCGTCACGCGGGCCACCGTCCGGCCCGTGGCCGAGTCCACCGCGTAGATGAACGGGCCGTCGTCGCTGTCGTTGTGCGTCCAGTACACGCCCGGGTGGATCCGGCTGGCGGCCAGGCCGCTCGACTCCTTGATCCGCGGGTCGGAGATGGTGAAGGAGGATGTGGCGGGGGTCTCCGCCGCGAGGGCCGGGCCCGGCAGCACGGCGAGTGCGGCGGCGACGGCGGCGGTGGTGGCAACGGCGGCGGACGCGGCGGCGGACGGCAAGGGCAGGCGCATGTCCCCAGCCTGCCAGTACGTGCCGCGTGTCCGGCGTCACAGGGGTTTCTGTCGCGCGATCCGCGATGATGACCGGATGCGTTTCATGTTCGTCGGTGACTCCATGACCATCGGACGCGCCGGCGACTACACCTGGCGCTACCGGATGTGGCAGCACCTCAGCTCGACCTTCGGCGGTCCCTACCGGATCGTCGGTCCACGCTGCGAGCTGTACGACACCGTCGCCGACACGCCCACCAGTCACGCGTACGCCGACCCGGCCTTCCCGGAGCGCGCCCGCCGCCACCTGGCCGGCTGGGGCGAGGGCTGGCAGCACATGGCCCCCCTCATAGGACCCGCCATCGCCGACACCGGCGCCGACGTGCTCCTGGTGTCCCTCGGGCTGATCGACCTCGGCTTCTACACCGACGCCGAGCAGACCGCCGCCAACGCCCGCCGGTTCATCGCCGAGGCCCGCGCGGCCCGGCCCGCCGTCCGCATGGTCCTGTTGCCGGTCATCCCCAACAGCCGGGCCGAGGAGGACGCCCCCTTCGCGGCCGAGGTGGCCCGCTTCAACGAGCTCCTCGCGAAGGCTGTGGCGGACCTGACGACCGACGCCTCGCCGATCCTGCTGGCCGCGCGCCCGGACGCGTACGACATCCGCCACGACACCTACGACGGCACTCACCCGAACGCCTCGGGCGAGCACCGGCTGGCGGGTGAGTTCGCGGCCGTCCTGCACCAGGCGTGGGGGATCGGCGGCCCCTACCGGCCCGCGCACGGGCTGTAACACGCCCTTCACGGCGGGGTCTTGCTTCGAGCGCACTCCAAGCAGTTGGCTAGTGCCCCATGAAGTACACACAGCTCGGACGCTCCGGCCTCAAGGTCAGTCGACTCGTTCTCGGCACGATGAACTTCGGCCCCCAGACCGGGGAGCCCGAAAGTCACTCGATCATGGACGCCGCCCTCGACGCG
The DNA here is from genome assembly GCF_041106355.1 of Streptomyces sp. BF23-19. Classification (NCBI taxonomy): domain Bacteria; kingdom Bacillati; phylum Actinomycetota; class Actinomycetes; order Kitasatosporales; family Streptomycetaceae; genus Streptomyces; species Streptomyces sp. BF23-19. Next base: position 7,604 of record NZ_JBGBPT010000004.1, read on the forward strand.
GGTCTGAATTTCGTGGACACGGCCAATGTGTATGGGTGGGGCGAGAACAAGGGCCGCACCGAGGAGATCATCGGCACCTGGTTCGCCCAGGGCGGCGACCGCCGCGAGAAGACGGTCCTCGCCACCAAGGTGTACGGCTCCATGTACCGCGAGGCCGACACCTGGCCCAACTACGACCGTCTGTCGGCGCTGAACATCCGGCGGGCCGTCGACGCCAGCCTCAAGCGGCTCCAGACCGACTACATCGACGTCTACCAATTCCACCACGTGGACCGGCTGACCCCCTTCGAGGAGATCTGGCAGGCCGTCGAGGTCCTGATCCAGCAGGGCAAGATCCTCTACGCCGGCTCCTCGAACTTCCCCGGCTGGAAGATCGCCCAGGCCAACGAGATCGCGGCCCGCCACGGCCGGCTCGGCCTGGTCAGCGAACAGTGCATCTACAACCTCGCCGAGCGGCGCGCGGAGATGGAGGTCATTCCGGCGGCCCAGGAGTACGGCCTCGGGGTCATCCCGTGGTCCCCGCTCCACGGTGGCCTGCTGGGCGGGGTCATCAAGAAGGAGGTCGAGGGCGGCCGCCGTGCCTCCGGCCGGTCGGCGGACGCGCTGGCAAACAGCACGGTACGGGCGCAGGTGCAGGCGTACGAGGACCTGCTGGACAAGCACGGGCTGGAGCCGGGCGAGGTCGGGCTGGCCTGGCTGCTGACGCGTCCCGGGGTCACCGGGCCGATCGTCGGGCCGCGTACGCAGGAGCAGCTCGACTCGGCGCTGCGCGCGGCGGAGCTGGAGCTCTCGCAGGAGGTCCTGGCGGGCCTGGACGAGATCTTCCCGGGTCCGGGGGCGTCGCCGGAGGCATTCGCCTGGTAGGTCCCCCGCCCAGGGGCTACTGGCCGACGGCAGCCGCCACGGCCACGACGAAGAACATCAGTACGAGCACACCGGCCATCACGCGGTTTCTGGTCTTGGGATCCACCCGTCGAGCGTAACGCGGGCCGCCGGCTCTCCCGCACGCCCCCCGGCCCAGGCCGGGGGGCGTGCGGGTTTCAGCCGCCGAGCGGCCAGGCTCCGACGGTCTCGTAGCGGGGCTGCTCGCCCGGCACCCCGCTGACGGGGAGGTTGCTGCGGACCAGGCTGAGCGTGTCGACCTGCCAGGACGTGCCCTCGAAGCCCGCGAGGGCGTCCAGGTAGGGGCGCAGCGGGGTGGTGGCGTCGTGGCTGCGGGCCAGGGTGAGGTGCGGGGTGTAGCGGCGGTGCTGCTCCATCGGTACGCCGGCCCGCCGGGCGGCGGCGTCGGTCCGTTCGGCGAGCATCCGCAGGGCGGCGAGCTCCCCGGCGGCGCCGGCCCACAGGGCGCGCTCCCCGAAGTGGCCGGAGCCGTGCAGCCGCAGGGTGAAGGGGTCCGTGCGGTGGGCGGCCCGCTCCAGGCGGGTGTGCAGCTCCGGGAGCACCTCTTCCCGCACCTCGCCCATGAAGGCGAGGGTGAAGTGCCAGCCCGCCCGCGCGGTCCACGTGAGGTGGTCGTCGTGCAGGGGGTCGACGGCCCGGGCCAGCTCGGCGACGGCTGCCTCCGGCGGTAGGACGGCTGCGAACAGTCTCATGCCGGCGAGCGTAGCCGTGCGCGGCCCCGTTGTCGGGGGCTCCGCCCCCTAACCCCCGCGCCTCGAACGCCGGCGAGGCCGGGAAATCCTCGCCGGCGTTCGAGGCGCGGGTCCGGGCGGAGCCCGGTGGGGTCCGGGGCGGGGCCCCGGGGTCAGGCGGCCGGGACCAGCTCGCGGGGGGCGGCCGCGGGGACGAAGGTCACGCCGCGCCGGTTCACCCGCAGCCGGAGGTTGCCTACGCGGGCCAGGACCACGGCGATCGCGAGGGAGGCGGTCAGGGAGATCAGGCCGCCCGCGGCCATGCCGATCCGGGCGCCGTAGGTGTCCGTGATCCAGCCCAGCAGCGGGGCGCCCAGCGGGGTGCCGCCGGTGAACACCATCATGAACAGGGCCATGACCCGGCCGCGCATCTCGGGGTCGGTCGCCATCTGCACGCTGGAGTTGGCCGTGACGTTGACCGTCAGGCCGAAGATCCCGATGGGTACCAGCAGGGCGGCGAAGAGCCAGAAGCCGGGTGCGAAGGCGGTCACCAGGAGCAGGGCCGAGAACAGCACGGCCGCGGCCACCAGGACCCGCAGGCGGGACTGTCCGCGCCGGGCCGCGAGCAGGGCGCCGGCCAGGGAGCCGGCCGCGATCAGGGTGTTGAAGAGTCCGTAGGTGCCCGCGTCCCCGTGGAAGACGTCGCTGACGTACGCCGAGAGCCAGATCGGGAAGTTGAAGCCGAAGGTGCCGATGAAGCCGACGAGCGCGATCGGCCAGATCAGCTCGGGGCGGCCGGCGACGTAGCGCAGGCCTTCGCGCAGCTGTCCCTTGGCGCGGGGCCTCGGCTCGACCGGGTGCAGTTCGTGCGTCCGCATCAGCAGCAGGCCGGCGAGGGGCGCGGCGAAGGACAGTCCGTTCAGCAGGAAGGCCCAGCCGGAGCCGACGGCGGTGATCAGCACACCGGCGATCGCCGGGCCGACCAGCCGCGCGGACTGGAAGTTGGCCGAGTTCAGGCTGACGGCGTTGGCCACCTGGTCCTTGCCGACCATCTCGGGGACGAAGGTCTGCCGGGCCGGGTTGTCGACGACGGTGACCAGGCCGATCGCGAAGGCGGCGACGTAGACGTGCCACACCTGGACGTGTCCGGCCAGGGTGAGGACGGCGAGGGCGATGCCGGTCAGGCCCATCGCGCTCTGGGTGGCGAGGAGCAGCGGCCGCTTCGGCAGCCGGTCGGCGAGTACGCCGCCGTAGAGGCCGAACATCAGCATCGGCAGGAACTGCAGGGCGATGGTGATGCCGACGGCGGAGGCGGAGCCGGTCAGCGACAGGACCAGCCAGTCCTGGGCGATGCGCTGCATCCAGGTGCCCGTGTTGGACACGACCTGGCCGGTGGCGAAGAGCCGGTAGTTCCGGATCTTCAGCGAGCTGAACATGGAGCCCTTGCTCGCGGGTGCCGCGACGGGCGCGGCGGTAGAGGGGGTGGATATGTGGCCGGGTGCGGAATCTGCTCCGGTTCCCGTACTCAAAAGCGTTCGCCTCCTGGCGTCGTTCCTTACAGGTGTGCGAGCTTCTCCAGGACGGGGGCGGCCGCGCGCAGCTTGGCCCACTCGTCCTCGGTCAGCTCGGCCGCGAGCCCGGCCAGGAAGGCGTTGCGCTTGCGGCGGCTCTCTTCGAGCATCGCTTCGGCCTCCTCCGTCTGGCGGACCACCTTCTGGCGGCGGTCGTCGGGGTGCGGTTCCAGCGTGACCAGTCCCTTGGCTTCCAGCAACGCGACGATGCGCGTCATCGACGGCGGCTGGACGTGCTCCCGCCGCGCGAGCTCGCCGGGTGTGGCCTGGCCGCAGCGGGCGAGGGTGCCGAGGACCGACATCTCGGTCGGGCTCAGCGACTCGTCGACGCGCTGGTGCTTCAGGCGTCGCCCCAGCCGCATGACGGCGGAGCGGAGGTCGTTCACGGCGGCTGCGTCGTCGCCATGGGAAAGGTCAAGCATGTCTTTAGAGTAACTCATTACTCTCCCTAAGGAACACCACTTTTCCGGCTCACACCTGGCGTCACTCGTACGGGTGAGTCGGCGGCTGAAAGTGACACGCGTACGCACCCTGTGCCCCGACTCTTTCGGCATGGGGACACATGTGCTGAGCATGCGCATAGACGGGGAGCTCCTCGACAGGCTCCGGATCCATGCCGCCAAACGCGGAATGAGCGTCCAGGACTATGTGGTCCGGACGCTCATTCGCGATGACTTCGACGAGCGCTTCAAGGCGGCCGTCGACGAGACAGAGAAGTTCTACGGGCTGACGTGAGCTACTGCGCGAGGCCGAGGGCGGGCATCGCGTAGTAGAAGACGAACACCGCCGACACCACGTACATGGCCACCGGGACCCCACGTCCCCGGCCGGTCGCCAGGCGCAGCGCGCAGAAGCTGATGAAGCCGATGCCGATGCCGTTGGTGATCGAGTAGGTGAAGGGCATCATCACCATGGCCAGGAAGGCCGGGACGGCGATGGTGTAGTCGCTCCAGTCGATGTCCTTGACCGAGCCGGCCAGGATCATGAAGCCGACCGCCACGAGGGCGGGCGTGGCCGCCTGGGACGGGACCATGGTGGCGAGCGGGGTGAAGAACAGCGCCACGGTGAAGAGGCCGCCCGTCACGATGTTCGCCAGACCCGTACGGGCACCCTCGCCGACACCGGCCGTGGACTCCACGAAGCAGGTGGTCGCGGAGGAGGAGGTGGCGCCGCCCGAGGCGACCGCCAGACCGTCGACGAGCAGGACCCGGTTGATCCCGGGGAACTCGCCGGTCTTCTTGTCGATCAGCTTCGCCTCGTCGCCGACGCCGAGGATCGTGCCCATGGCGTCGAAGAAGCAGGACAGCAGCACGGTGAACACGAAGAGGATGCCGGTCAGCATCCCGACCTTGTCGAAGCCGCCGAACAGGCTGACCTGGCCCACGAGCCCGAAATCGGGCGCGGCCACCGGGTTACCGGGCCACTGCGGAACGGTGAGGCCCCAGCCCGAGTCGGGCACCTCCGCGATCAGCTGGACCACGACGGCGACCAGGGTCATGGCCACGATGGAGATCAGGATCGCGCCCGGGACCTTGCGGATCAGCAGGGCGAACGTGAACAGCACGCCGATCGCGAAGATCAGGACCGGCCAGCCGTCCAGGTGACCGGTGCCGCCGAGCTGGAGCGGGACCGTGGTGTGCGCGGCGTCCGGGATCCGGGAGACGAAGCCCGCGTCGACCAGGCCGATCAGCATGATGAACAGGCCGATGCCGATGGCGATGCCCTTGCGCAGGCCCAGCGGGACGGCGCTCATCACCCGTTCGCGCAGGCCGGTGGCGACGAGCAGCATCACCACGAAGCCGGCCAGGACCACCATGCCCATGGCGTCGGGCCAGCTCATGCGCGGGGCGAGCTGGAGCGCGACCACCGTGTTCACGCCGAGGCCGGCGGCGAGGGCGATCGGGACGTTGCCGATCACACCCATGAGGAGCGTGGTGAAGGCGGCCGTCAGGACGGTGGCCGTCACCAGCTGGCCGGAGTCGAGCTGGTGCCCGTACATGTCCTTCGCGCTGCCCAGGATGATCGGGTTCAGCACGATGATGTAGGCCATGGCGAAGAAGGTCGCGAGGCCGCCGCGGACCTCGCGGGCGACGGTCGAACCGCGCTCGGAGATCTTGAAGTAGCGGTCCACCGAGCTGGAGGGTTCCTGGGGGGAAGGCTCCGGGGAGGTGGCTTCGGGGGCGGGGGCCGGGGTACTCATACGGTCCTCATTGGGTGGTTCATACGAAGAAAATGGGCCGCGCCCAAACCGTTTCAGTATGAACACATGAACGAAAGGGCGTCCATCTCCGCGCGTAGATGGCGTTTCGCGACGCCTAGACTTGCCGCATGGCGAAATGGACTGCGAAGCACGAGGCGCCCGAGCCCCTGGAGGGCCCGGTCGTCGCCACCGTCACAGGTGGCACGATCCTGTGGTTCGCCCTCTTCCTGGTCCAGCTGCCCTTCTACGGGTGGTTCGCCGACCAGGGCCGGCTGTGGTGGGTCTGGACCTGCGCGGCCGGCGGCTTCCTCGGCCTGATCGGCATCTGGTACGTCCGCGGCCGGGACGCGGCGCTCAAGCGTCACGCGGCGGAACAGGTGGAGGCCGCTGCGCGGGCCGAGCAGCCCGAGCAGCCCGGGCAGCCCGGGCAGGCGGGCTCGGGTCCGCAGGCCTGACCGGGCGCGGGTCCGCAGGCTTCGGGGTGGGGCGGTGCCCCTCCGGTACGTCTCCTCGGCTCGCGAACCCTTGGCCGGATCGGCCCGCGGCCCGGCGGTGGGTTCGCTCGACCTGCGGGGACATCCCGGAGTGTCCCCGCCCCACGGCGCGGCTCACGGGCGCTACCAAGGGACGATTCGGGTCATCCTGAGGTCGGATCTTCCCGCTGCTCGGCGGGTGGACAGTTCGAACCCCGCTTAACGTCGAAGGCATGACGCAGCGGGCTGGAACCGAATCCGACGGGCCGGAGCCGGGTGGCGGCACGGCCGCCCCCGCCATCGACGCGGGAGCGGAGCTGGACCCCGTACACCCGATGCGGCCGCCCGCTCCCCTCTTCAAGCCGGGCGGGCTGAGCACCGCCGAGGTCGCCGAGCGGGTCGCGCGCGGCGAGGTCAACGACGTTCCGGTGCGCAGCAGCCGTTCCACCGCCGACATCGTCCGCGCCAACGTCTTCACCCGGTTCAACGCGATCATCGGCGTGCTCTGGGCGATCATGCTCGTCGTCGCACCGATCCAGGACAGCCTCTTCGGCTTCGTGATCGTCGCGAACACCGGCATCGGCATCATCCAGGAACTGCGTGCCAAGAAGACCCTCGACAGCCTCGCCGTCATCGGCGAGGTCAAACCCAGCGTGCGCCGCGACGGCCGGACCGCCGAGATCTCCACGTCCGAGATCGTCCTCGGCGACGTCATCGAGCTCGGCCCCGGCGACAAGGTCGTCGTCGACGGATCCGTCGGCGAGGCCGACGGCCTGGAGATCGACGAATCCCTGCTCACCGGCGAGGCCGACCCCGTCCTGAAGAAGCCCGGGGACCCGGTCATGTCCGGGTCCTTCGTCGTCGCCGGCGGCGGCGCCTTCACCGCCACCAAGGTCGGCCGCGAGGCCTACGCCGCCCAGTTGGCCGAAGAGGCCTCCCGCTTCACGCTCGTCCACTCCGAGCTGCGCTCCGGCATCTCCACCATCCTCAAGTACGTCACCTGGATGATGATCCCGACCTCGATCGGCCTGATCATCAGCCAGCTCCTCGTCAAGGACAACAACCTCAAGGACTCCATCGCCCGGACCGTCGGCGGCATCGTCCCGATGATCCCCGAGGGGCTCGTGCTGCTCACCTCCGTGGCCTTCGCGATCGGCGTCATCCGGCTCGGCCGCAAGCAGTGCCTGGTCCAGGAGCTGCCCGCCATCGAAGGCCTCGCCCGCGTCGACGTGGTCTGCCTCGACAAGACCGGCACCCTCACCGAGGGCGGCATGGACGTCACCGAGCTCCGCCCGCTCGGCGGCGCGGACCCGGCCTACGTCAAGAAGGTGCTCGGCGCCCTCGGCGAGTCCGACCCCCGCCCCAACGCCAGCCTTCAGGCGATCATCGACGCCTACCCCGACATGGCGGAGTGGCGCTGCACCGAGTCCCTGCCCTTCTCCTCCGCCCGCAAGTACAGCGGCGCCAGCTTCAGCGAGGGCGACGGGGAGAACAACACCTGGCTGCTCGGCGCCCCCGACGTCCTGCTCCCCGCCGGGGACCCCGCCCTCGACGAGATCAACGACCTCAACGAGCAGGGACTACGCGTCCTGCTGCTGGCCCGCTCCGCCCGCGAACTCGACGACGCGGCCGTCGCCACCGGGGTCCGGCCGACCGCCCTGGTCGTCCTGGAACAGCGGCTGCGCCCCGACGCCGCCGACACGCTGCGCTACTTCGAGGACCAGGACGTCAAGGCGAAGGTCATCTCCGGCGACAACGCGATCTCCGTCGGCGCGGTCGCCGGCAAGCTGGGTCTGCCGGGCGCGGAGAACACCGTCGACGCCCGGGGGCTCCCCACCGACCAGGCCGACATGGCGCGGGTCGTCGACGACAACTCCGTCTTCGGGCGGGTGAGCCCGCAGCAGAAGCGGGACATGGTCGGAGCCCTCCAGTCCAAGGGCCACACGGTCGCCATGACGGGCGACGGGGTCAACGACGTCCTCGCCCTCAAGGACGCGGACATCGGCGTCAGCATGGGCTCGGGCTCGGAGGCGACCAAGGCGGTGGCCCAGATCGTCCTCCTCAACAACAGCTTCTCGACCCTGCCCTCGGTGGTCGCCGAGGGCCGCCGGGTCATCGGCAACATCACCCGCGTGGCCACCCTCTTCCTCACGAAGACGGTCTACTCGGTGCTGCTGGCCATCCTGGTGGTCTGCTCACAGGTCGAGTACCCCTTCCTGCCCCGCCACCTGACGCTGCTGTCCACGCTCACCATCGGCATCCCGGCCTTCTTCCTGGCCCTGGCCCCGAACAAGGAACGCGCGAAACCGCACTTCGTGAAGCGGGTCATGCGCTACGCGATCCCCGGCGGAGCCATCGCGGCCGTGGCCACCTTCGTCTCGTACCTGATCGCCCGCCACCACTACACCGGCCAGGGCGCCCTCGAAGCCGAGTCCAGCGCGGCCACGCTGACGCTGTTCCTGACGTCCATGTGGGTACTGGCGATCATCGCCCGCCCCTACACGTGGTGGCGGGTGGCCCTGGTCGGTGCGATGGGCGGGGCGTTCCTGATCGTCCTCGTCGTGCCGTGGCTGCAGGACTTCTTCCAGCTCAAGCTGGTGGGCGTCGTGGTGCCGTGGATCGCGGTGGCCGTCGCCGTGGGCGCGGCCGTGCTGATCGAGTTCACCTTCAGGTGGGTCGACCGCAAGTTCCCGGCCTGACCGGCGCCGGTCCCGACCCCCGGGCCGGGGTCAGGAGACCGATACGGGCCGCTGGTCCTCGGCGGTGGCCGTGCGGGGGGCCGGGACCTCGGGCGTGGGACGGCGCCGGGCGCCGATGTCCTCGGTCGCCCGCCCGGGAGCCCGGCCCGCTTCCGGTCAGTCGAACCAGCGGTCCCGGGCCAGTTCCGCCGTACGCGACGGGTCCTCCAGCAGGGCCGCCACCTCGAAGCGGCGCGGCCACTGGCCCGCCGACCAGGCAAGGCCGGCCGCGACGCCCTCCAGCGTCGACGCGTGGAGCGTGCCGTCGGGGGTGCGGCGCCAGTCGAGCTCCGTGCCGCCCGCGACCAGCTCCTCGTGCTCGACGTACGTCGCCGGAGTGGCCGGACCCAGCAGTACGAGCACCGACTCCGGGACCTCGTGTTCCTCGCCGGGCGTGGTCACCTCCGCCGGAACCGTCTCCGAGAGGCGGCGCACCTGGAGCAGGTCCGCGAGATCCGCCGCGCGCGACGGGGGGACCGGCAGCAGCGGCAGCCCCGCCGTCAGCGGAAGCAGGTCCGGGGCGTCCGCGATCACCGCGTCGGCCGCGTCCACCACGAGCACCTCGCCGTCCACCACCGCGCGCAGCTCGTCCGGGAGGGTGACCTGCTCGGGGTCCAGATCGGCCAGCGCGCCGTACAGGCCGTGCAGCTGGTGGCCGGTGACCTCGCGGTCCGGGTCGGCCAACCGGGCCAGCAGTTCGGCGGCGCCGCCGGGCTCGTCCAGCAGGGCCGCCACGGAGGTCCGTACGCCGAGCGCCCGCAGGACCTGCTCGTCCTCGAAGCCCGTGGCGTCCGCCGAGGTGTAGAGGCCCGCCAGCAGCGGGTCGCCGCCCGCCGCACGCAGGCCCGCCGGGCGGCGGCCGTCCAGCACCGGGTGGTCGCGCAGCCACCAGGCCGTGTACGGGCGCACCGACTGCGTGGTGCCGTCCGGCAGCAGGATCCGCACGGGCTGGGTCAGCGCGTCGCGCAGCGGCGGCTGCGCGAGCAGGGCGAGCGCCTGCGGCCAGCAGTCGTCGTCGACGAGGTCGAGGTCCCGGACGGCGATCAGCTCGGTCGCCACCGGCGGGACCGGGGTGTCCGGCAGCTGGTCCAGGAGGTCCTCGCACCACACGTCCACCGCGTCCAGCAGGCCCGCGTCGTCGGGCTCGGCGAAGTCGCCCTCGCGCGGTTCCAACTCGTCCGGGTCGAGGACCACGTCGGTGGCGCGGACCAACTGGAAGGTGGCCAGGACCCCGCACGCGGTGAGCGGACCCGCGCCCCACCGCTCGGCGAGGTCCGCGTCCACGTACGGGACCTCGTCCTCGCGGATCACCGAGGCCAGCGGGCTGCCCGGCAGCAGGAGCTCGCCCGCCGGGACCAGTTCCCCGTCCTCGTCCGGCAGGGCCAGCGCGCCGAGCCAGGGCTCGTCACCCGGCGCCAGATCGGCGTCCCGGACCAGCCCCAGGACCACCTCGGCCAGCTCGTCGGCGTCCAGGGTGTCGGCGTCCTCGTCCCAGATCTCCCCCGCGTCCAGGGAGGCGGCGACGGCCGCCCGCACCTGCGGGGTCGTCAGGACCGCGCGGGCCGTGGCCGGGAGGGCGCCGAGCTTCTCCAGCAGCGGGTGCGCCGCGTCCGGGTGCGCGACCTTCAGCCCCAGCCGGGCCAGGCTCGTCGGCGTGTCCGCGCCGGGCAGCAGGATGTGCCGGGGGCCGATCGACGTACGGCCGTCGGCGAGCGGCACGGGTAGCCCGGACAGCCGGTCGGGGTCCACCCCGGCGAGGCTGTCGTAGAGCCGGTGCCACCACTCGGGGGTCCGCTCGATACCCGCGATCCGCTCGATGGCATCGCCCAGCGGCAGCCGGCCCACCCCCAGGGTGCGCAGCTCGGCCCGGCGCTCCAGGCCCGCCGGCAGCAGCGTCGGCAGGACCTCGGCGAGGACGCGTACGGTGTCGGCGCCCGCGCCCTCCACCACCTCGGCCTCGAAGGGGCGCAGGGCGGCGCGCTCCTCCGCGTGCTCGGGCGGCGCGGCCGGCGCGAGGAACGCCGTACGGGGCAGGCGCTGCAGGACGGCGGCGCGCAGGGCCCCGTCCAGCTCGCCCTTGCCCAGCGGGCCGGGCACCAGGTCGACCAGAGCGGTCGTCACCGGGTCCCAGGCGCCGAGGAGTTCGGCGTACGCGTCGGCCGCGCGCTCCACGAGGAAGTCGAGCAGCGGACCCGGCGCGGGGTGCCGGCGGGTGGTGTCCAGCGGCAGGGTCGCGATGAGCAGCGCCGGGAAGCCCAGCGGCTCGTCGGTGGGGGTCGGCGCGTGCACCACCGGGGCGGTGACCGGGCGCACCGGGGCGCCGTCGGAGTCGACGGGCACGGCCCAGGACACCGCCCAGGCCGGCCGCAGCCGCTCCTCGACGGGCCGGTCGGCGAGCAGCGCCCGCTCGATGGGGCCGCCGTGGCGGACGGTGCGCCAGCGGTGGGTGACCGTGCCGGAGGCGGTGGTGTCCTCGATGACCGTGTACGGGCCCTCGTCGCGTCGGTACAGGGTGCGCGTGCCGTCGGCCGGGGTCTCCACGACGACCTCGCGCAGACCGGGCAGGGTGAGCAGCAGGGCGTCGTCGACGCCCGCCAGCAGCCGCTCCACCAGCCCCTCGGCGGCGGCGTCGCGCAGCGGGAGGACCACGACGGTGTCGTAGCCCTCGGGGGCGGTGCCCTCGGCGGGCAGCGGGAGGCGCAGCAACGGAACGTGCCCGTCGCGTCGGCGCAGTTCGTCACCGAGCCCCGGGCTGCCGACCGCGGCGCCCCGAGCCAGTTCACGGGCCTCGGCCAGCGACCAGCGCACCCCGCCGTGCCGGCCGAGCACCGCCGGTTCGTCGGAGACGGCCAGGACGGCCGCGAAGCCGACGCCGAACCGGCCCACGCTGTCACCGGAGGGCTCCCGCTTGGCGGAGGCGCGCAGGGTGCTCAGCGACTCCACGCCCGTCGCGTCCAGCGGGGCACCGGTGTTGGCGACGGCCAGCAGCGCGTGCCCGCCCTCGCCCGCGTGCAGGGTGAGCCGCAGCCGGCCCGGCACCTGGGCCCGGGCCGCGGCGTCGGCGGCGTTCTGCGCCAGCTCGATGACGAGCCGGTCCCGGTAGCCGCCGAGCGCGAGGTCCTCCTCGGCGTTGGCGTCCTCGCGGAACCGGGCCGGGCCCGCACCCCACGCGTCGAGCACCCCGCGCCGCAGCCGGGCCGTGCCGAAGGGGTCCACACCGCTCTGGGCCGCCGTCACTCGCACGCTCACGCCGCTGCCTCCAAGAATCGCCGCCGGAGCCCTGAAGGTACCGCGTGCGGGAGAACCCCCACGCCGGTGGCCTTCAGGTGTCCGGGGAACGCCGAAGCCCCCGGCGAGCGCAGGTCACCGGGGGCTTCGCGTCGTACCGGGCGGGTGAGGGTCAGAGCTTCTCGATCACGTGGTCGATGCAGGCCGTCAGCGCCTGCACGTCCGCCGGGTCGATCGCCGGGAACATCGCGATACGAAGCTGGTTGCGACCGAGCTTGCGGTACGGCTCGGTGTCCACGATCCCGTTGGCGCGCAGCACCTTGGCGACGGCCGCCGCGTCGATCTCGTCCGAGAAGTCGATCGTGCCGATGACGGACGAGCGCTTGTCGGCGTCCACGACGAACGGGGTCGCGTACTTGGACGCCTCCGCCCAGCCGTACAGGTTGCGCGCACTGGCCGCCGTACGACCCGTGGTGAACTCCAGGCCGCCCTGGCTGTTCATCCACTCCAACTGCTGGTCCAGCAGGAACAGGGTCGACAGCGCCGGGGTGTTGTACGTCTGGTTCTTCAGCGAGTTGTCGATCGCCGTCGGCAGCGAGAAGAACTCCGGGATGTGCCGGCTGCCGGACGCGTGCACGCGGGCGGCGCGCTCCAGGGCGGCCGGGGAGAACGCGGCCAGCCACAGGCCGCCGTCCGAGGCGAAGGACTTCTGCGGCGCGAAGTAGTAGACGTCCGTCTCGGTGATGTCCACCGGCAGACCACCGGCGCCCGAGGTCGCGTCCACCAGAACGAGGGACCCGGCGTCGGCGCCCGCGACACGCTTGATCGGCGCCGCCACACCCGTCGAGGTCTCGTTGTGCGTGTACGCGTACACGTCCACGCCCGCCTCGGCCACCGGCTCCGGGTGCGTACCCGGCTCCGAGGAGATCACGGACGGCGCGTCCAGCCACGGCGCGAGCTTCGCGGCCGTGGCGAACTTCGAGGAGAACTCGCCGAAGGTGAGGTGCTGGGACTTCTGCTCGATCAGACCGGCGGTCGCGATGTCCCAGAAGGCGGTGGAGCCGCCGTTGCCCAGGATCACCTCGTACCCCTCGGGGAGGGAGAAGAGGTCCCGGAGGCCCTGGCGCACCGAGCCGACCAGGTTCTTGACCGGGGCCTGGCGGTGTGAGGTTCCGAGCAGGGAGGTACCGGTGGCGGCGAGGGCGTCCAGCGCCTCGGTCCGCACCTTGGAGGGGCCCGCGCCGAAGCGTCCGTCGGCGGGCTTGATGTCAGCGGGAATCTGGATCTCAGCCACGAGCGGAGCGTATCGGGTCCCGGTCCGCGCCTCGGAAGCGCGTCCACCCGATGAGACGGGTCCGGCCGGTGGGAGGGTGGGGCCGTGACGTCACCCGGTGAACTCGAACGGACATTGCGGGAGAACCTGCGCGGGGAGATCGACTTCGGCGCCGCCGCACGCGCCCTGACCACCATGGACGCCTCGAACTACCGGCGCGTCCCGGTGGGAGTGGTCGCCCCGCGCGACGCCGACGACGTGGCGGCCGCCCTCACGGTGTGCGCCGAGGCCGGGGTCCCGGTCGTACCGCGCGGCGGCGGGACCTCCATCGCGGGCCAGGCCACCGGAGTGGGCGTGGTCCTCGACCTCACCCGGCACATGAACACCCTCGTGTCGGTGGACCCGGAAGCCCGGACGGCCGTCGTCGGGCCCGGGCTGGTCCTCGACCGACTGCGCGACGCGGTGCGCCCCTACGGACTGACCTTCGGACCCGACCCGTCCACGCACTCCCGCTGCACCCTCGGCGGCATGATCGGCAACAACGCCTGCGGGGCCCACTCGGTCGCCTGGGGCACCACCGCCGACAACGTGACCGAACTGGCCGTGACGACCTACGGAGGCACCGCCCACCGGATCGGCACCGGCTGGGCGGGCGCCCCCGACGGCCTGCGGGACCTGGTCACCGGACACCTCGGACCGCTGCGCACCGGGATGCCGCCCGGCTTCTCGCGGCGGATCTCCGGCTACGGCGGCCTCGACGCGCTGCTGCCCGAGCACGGGGTACAGGTGGCGCGGGCGTTCTGCGGCAGCGAAGGCACGCTCGGGGTGGTGACCGAGGCGGTCGTCCGCCTGGTGGAGGCGCCCCGGGCGCCGGTCCTCGCGGTGCTCGGCCACACCGACGAGAGCGCGGCGGCCGAAGCGGCGGCGGGCCTGCTGCCGTACGGGCCACTGACCGTGGAGGGGATGGCCCAGGACCTGGTGGGCGACACCGCCGCGCTGCTGCCCCGGGGCGGCGCGTGGCTGTTCGTGGAGATGCCGGACGAGGGCGCGGCCCGCGCACTGCTGCGGGCCGCCGACGCCGTGGACTCGACGGTCGTCACCGATCCGGCCGCGCAGCGGGCCCTGTGGCGGATCCGCGAGGACGCGGCGGGCACGGCGACCCGGATGCCGGACGGGAGCATGGCCTGGCCGGGGTGGGAGGACTGTGCCGTACCGCCGGCCCGGCTGGGCGCGTACCTGCGGGAGTTCCGGGCGCTGCTGGCGGCGCACGGGCTGCGCGGATCCCCGTACGGACACTTCGGCGAGGGCTGCGTGCACGTACGGATCGACTTCGACCTCGTGTCGGCGCCGGGCATCGCCCGCTTCCGGACCTTCTCCGAGGAACTGGCCGACCTCGTCGTCGCGCACGGCGGGTCCCTGTCCGGGGAGCACGGGGACGGCCAGGCGCGCGCGGAACTGCTGCCCAAGATGTACGGGCCGGACATGATCCGGCTCTTCGGCGCCTACAAGGACGTGTGGGACCCGGCGGGCGGCATGAACCCGGGGACCCTGGTCAGACCGGCGCGGCTGGACGAGAACCTGCGCTTCGCGGTGCTGCCCGCCACCCCGTTCGCGGGCGAGGTCGCCCGCTGCGTGGGCGTCGCGAAATGCCGGACCACGGACCCGGGCGGCGCCTCGGTGATGTGCCCCTCCTACCGGGTCACGGGCGAGGAACGGCACTCCACCCGCGGCCGGGCCAGGCTGCTGCACGAGATGCTGGCCGGGGAGATCATCACGGACGGCTGGCGCTCGGCGGAGGTCGCCGAGGCGCTGGACCTGTGCCTGGCCTGCAAGGGCTGCCGCAGCGACTGCCCGGTGGGCGTGGACATGGCCGCGTACAAGGCGGAGTTCCTGCACCACCACTGGGCGGGCCGGATCCGCCCGCCGTCCCACTACACCCTGGGCGGCCTACCGGGCTGGCTCGGCCTGATCGCCCGCCTACGGGCGGCGGGAGCGGTCAACGCCCTGGCCCGACGCGTTCCCGTACCGGGGCTGGACCGGGAGCGGGGCGGCCGGCTGCCGGAACTGGCCCGCGAACCGTTCACGCGGTGGTGGGGGCGACAGCCGGGCTCGACGGGACGGCCGGGGGCGGAGGCGGCGTCGGGGGCGGAGGGCGCGTCGGAGCCAGGGGGAGCCGTCATCCTCTGGCCGGACACCTTCACCCAGTACCTGAACCCCGCGGCGGGCCGGGCGGCCACCCAGGTGCTCCGCGCGGCGGGGCTGAGCGTCGAGGTACCCACGGCCGGCCGGGTGTGCTGCGCACTGACCTACGTCTCCACGGGCCGCCTCGACCGCGCCCGCACGGTCCTGCGCCGGACCCTGGACACGCTGGGCGAGCCGGCAGGGCCCGTCGTGGTCCTGGAACCGAGCTGCGCCGCGGCCCTGCGCGCCGACCTGCCCGCCCTGCTCCCCGACGACCCCCGCGCGGCCCGCCTCGCGGGGGCGGTACGGACCTTCGCCGAGACCCTGGAGGAGTACGCCCCGGCCTGGCGGCCGCCGCGACTGGACCGGGAGGTGGTCGGCCAGACCCACTGCCACCAGCACGCGGTGCTCGGGGACGGCCCCGACCGCAGGCTGCGCGAGCGGGCCGGCCTGACCGGCGAGCTCAGCGGCGGCTGCTGCGGCCTGGCCGGGAACTTCGGCTTCGAGCCCGGCCACCACGAGGTGTCGGTGGCCTGCGCGGAGGAACAACTGCTCCCGTCCCTGCGCGCGGCCCCGCGGGACGCCGTGATCCAGGCGGACGGATTCTCGTGCCGCACCCAGATCGCCCAGCTGGGCGGGGTCCGGGCCCGACACCTGGCGGAACTCCTCGCGGAGGGGTTGTGACCGCCGGCTGTCAGGGGGTGACCGTTGCGAGGCAGGACATCAGGGGTGACAGTTGTAAGGCAGGACATACGGCAACACTCCTTACGGCCCCTTAGTCTGGATAAATGCCCGCACCTTCCTCTTCGCCCTCCCCGGCGGCCTCGCCGGCCGTCGCCGCAACGGCGCCGGACCCGTCGCCGGCCCAGGGCTCCGGTTCCGCTTCCGGCTCCGGGTCCGGCCCCCGGTCCGGCCTCGGTCCCGTCGCGCTGGTGATATCGGCGGGGATCTCGGTGCAGTTCGGTGCCGCCCTCGCGGTCATGATCATGCCGAGGGCGGGCGCGGCGGGCGTGGTCACCCTGCGCCTCGCGGCTGCCGCGATCGTGCTGCTGCTCCTGTGCCGCCCGAAGGTGCGCGGCTACTCCCGTTCCGACTGGGGCACGGTGCTCGCCTTCGGCGTCGCCATGGCCGGCATGAACGGCCTCTTCTACCAGTCCATCGACCGGATCCCGCTCGGCCCGGCCGTCACCCTGGAGGTCCTCGGACCGCTCGCCCTCTCCGTCATCGTCTCCCGACGCCTGGTCAACGTCCTGTGGGCGGGCCTCGCGCTCGGCGGCGTCGTCCTGCTGTCCGGGCACGGCGGGGGCGGACTCGGCTTCGGCTCCCTCGACCCGCTGGGCGCGGCCTTCGCGCTCGGGGCGGGCGCGATGTGGGCGGCGTACATCGTGTTCAGCGCGCGCACCGGCCGCCGCTTCCCGCAGGCGGACGGGCTCGCACTGGCGATGGCGGTGGCCGCGGTCATCTCGCTGCCGCTGGGCATCGCCGAAGCGGGCTCGGACCTGCTGGTCCCGAGCACCCTGGCCCTCGGCCTGGGCGTGGCCGTCCTGTCCTCCGTCCTGCCGTACACGCTGGAACTGCTCGCGCTGCGGCGGATGCCGGCCCCGACCTTCGCGATCCTGATGAGCCTGGAGCCGGCCATCGCCGCCACGGCGGGCTTCCTCGTCCTGAACCAGGCCATGTCCGCGCTGGACGCCCTGGCCATCGCCCTCGTGATCGCGGCCAGCATGGGCGCGGTCCGCTCGCAGATCCGGAGGAAGGCCGCCTGATGGATGTCGCCACCTACCTGGCCGCGTTCCCCGACGCCCGACGCGAGGCCCTGGTCCGCCTGCGGGAGCTGTGCCTGCAGGAGCTGACCGGGTTCGAGGAGCAGATCGCGTACGGGATGCCGGTGTACGTGCGGGCGGGCGAGACGGCCGGCGAGATCGCCTGGGCGAACCAGAAGCAGTACATCTCCTTCTACCTGATGCGCACGGACGTCCGGGACGCCTTCGCGGACCGCCTGGCCGCCCACGACATGGGCAAAGCCTGCCTCCGCTTCCGCAACCCGGCCAAGGTCGACTTCGACCTCCTCCGGGACCTCCTCCGAGCGACGGCGGGGCCGGGGCCGGGGAAGGTCTGCTGAGGGGGCTTCGGTGAGCGGCTCCCCGCTCCCCGCTCAGTGCAGGATCAGGCCGCCGACCGGGACGGTGGCGACGTGGCCGGTTGCCGGGCGGGTGTGTGCCAGGGCGAGGCCGATGTCGACCAGGGAGGCACGTAGGAGTGCGGCCACTTCGGCGATCGGGGTCCAGACCGACTCGACGACCGCGCCGTTCGGCTCCGGTCGGAGTTGGCCGCCGGTGATGCGGACCTCGTAGAAGATGCCGACGTTCTGGTGGTCCGGGCCGCCGGGGACGGAGCGTTCGGCGGCGGGGATCAGCCGGGAGTCGACGCCCAGCAGACGATCGACCACGGCGTCGCAGCCGGTCTCCTCGGCGACCTCCCGGATCACCGCGTCGAACGGGTCCTCCCCGTGCTCGACCCTGCCGCCCGGAAGCGACCAGTTGTTGTCGCCCTCCGGCGAGACGTGGCGGGCGAGCAGCACCCGGCCGTCCTCGATGCATACGGCGTACGCCGCCATTCGGAAGCTCATGTCCCACACCTTCCGCCGGAACCTGTCCCGCGTCCAGGCTCCCGTCACCGCCCTGAGCCGTCCCGTCCGGCCGGCCCGGGGGGACCGGCCGTAGG